>JANXLS010000560.1 GCA_025355035.1 Planctomycetota bacterium
CGCCGGACCTGCGACCAGAAAAAACACGCCTGATGTCATCTGACTTCCTCTAACAATCTTCACGCTTGCCTTTGATTAGCGCGCTCTCTTTTTTAACACAAAGGCACAAAGACACGAAGATACAAAGGGAAACCAAAAACATTAACTTTTAAAATCGACTGCTTTATTCTACCAAATCTTTGTGCCTTAGGCCTTAGTGCCTTTGTGCTAAAAACAGAAACGCTTGGAACACGGAAAGCGTTTACTCCAAATTCTGCACCTGCTCGCGAATTTTTTCGATCAGGCCTTTCATGTCCACGACGCGGTACGTGATGCGGTCGTCGTTGGCTTTCGAGCCAATTGTATTCGTTTCGCGGAACAATTCTTGCGTCAGGAAGTCGAGTTTTTTTCCGGTTTCGCCGCCTTCGACGATCGTCGTTTCCATCTGCTGAAAGTGGCTCTCCAAGCGTGCCAATTCTTCGCTGACGTCGGTGCGATCGGTTGCCAGCACCGTTTCGCGTTCGATCACATCGTTGTTCAGCGGCGCGTTGACATTTGAATCCGCGAGTAACTTTTGAATGCGTTCTTTGAACCGTTGCACGGACGATTTTAGTGCTTCCGGTGCGACGGTTCCAATGGCGACGCGGTGTTCGGCGAGCTTCGCCAGTTGGGCGCGAATGTCGGCGGCCATCGATGCGCCTTCTTTTTCGCGCATCTGATTGAACTGGTCGAGCGCTCCCTGCAGGGCTTTGTGACTCAACTCCCAAACTTGTTCAATGTCTTCTTTCGCATCGATGCGTTTGACAACGCCGGGCAGGTTCATCAGGGCTGCGAGCGGGACGCCGCCCTTGAGCTTCAATTTTTTCGCGATCTTGCCAGCCTGCTTCGCGTAGGCGGCGAGCGCGCGTTCGTTCAATTCGCTGCCGCCTTCTTCGCTGCCATCTTCGAAGAAGAGATTCACATCGATGCTGCCGCGCTTGACGCCGAGTTCGTTGATCAGTGTCTTGATGCGATCTTCAAGCGTGCCGTAGCGGCCCGGGAGCTTGACGTTCAGCTTGAAGAAGCGACCGTTGACTGAACGGACTTCAGCGGTGACTTTGCGCCCGTCTTCCGCCACGGCGCGACCGTATCCCGTCATGGAACGCACGGGCGGTTGCTTGCTCTTCGATGCTGCGGAAAGGGACATGAGTACTCGCAATGAAATAGTGAAAGGCGGCACTTCAGCCGCCTGATGTAGCGTGTCGTACGCGCGGCGCGAAAAAACGCCGCACGATCACTTTTACTTGGCTTCAGGAGCCTTCGCCGGTTCGGCCGGTTTCGTTTCGACCTTGAGCGCCGGGGCGGGTGTCGTCGCCGGAGCGGTCGTTGCAGCTGGCGTCGTCGCTGTTGTGGTGCTGACGGTCAGTGCAGTTACAGGAACAGGAACAGGAACAGGAACCGAAACAGGGGCTGTCGGAGCGGGTGCGGGTACGGGTACTGCTACCGGGGCAATCGTCGGGCCCATTGAACTTGTCGTCGGCGCTTCGGCGATCTTTTCTTCTTCAAAGAAGTTAGCCGATTGCGTCGGGCGATTGATGATTCCGAGGGCAATCGCGAGCACGAAAAAGAGGATGGCCATAAAGGCTGTTGCACGGCGAATCGGATTGGTCACGCCTTCGATGCCGGCGGCTTTTGTGCCTCCGAGCGCGGTCAAACCGCCACCCTTGCCCTCCTGCAACATGATCAGGAACGTCATGAGAATTCCGACAACGACCAGAACGCCGGTCAATAAATTTGAAACCAATGGCATTTTTAAATCTCCACTTAAATTGCGCGAACTTGATAAACGCATTCACGTGCAGGCAAAACGCCTGCGAATCTCATTACTTCGCTGCTTTGACAATCGCTTCGAAATCGGCCGCAACCAAACTTGCCCCGCCAACCAACGCGCCATCAATATCGGGCTGGGACAGAAGGCTTGCGGCGTTGTCGGCCTTGACCGAACCACCGTATTGAATGCGCAGCGCTTCGGCGACTTCGTTGGTGTAAAGGGAGCGGACCAGCCCACGGATGAACGCGTGAACGTCTTGTGCCTGAGCGGGCGTCGCTGTCAACCCGGTGCCGATGGCCCAAACAGGTTCGTAAGCAATTGTAATTCCGGCCATCTGTTCGGCGGTAATTCCGATCAATGCGCCCAAGACTTGAGTGCGGATAATGTCTTCGGTCACGTTGGCGAGGCGCTGATCTTTCGTTTCTCCGACGCAGACGATGGGCTTGATGTTGTGGGCCAGCGCGGCGAAGATGCGCTTGTTGACTTTTTCGTCGTTGTCGCCGAAGTACTGGCGGCGTTCGCTGTGCCCGACGATCACGTCGCGGACGCCAGCGTCAACCAGCATCTGCGGGGAGACCGCACCTGTGTATGCGCCGAACTTTTCCCAATGCATGTTCTGGGTGCCAACATCGATGTTGCTGCCCTTCAATACTTCGGACACGACCGCCACACTCAAGTACGTTGGGAAGATCGCGATGTCGCATTTCGTGTATTTTTCAAGACGAGCCCGCAGGTCCAGCGCGAGTGTGCGCGACTCGGACGGCGTCTTGTTCATCTTCCAATTCCCGGCTACAAACGAACGACGTGCCACGTGTAAAACTCCTTTTCCATTGGACCACCGACAAACGGCGTCCAAAAATTTACAACGTCACCGCTTTTGCAACCGATGCAGACGACGGCAAGCGTTCGGACATCGGGTAACTTCCCAGCACTTCGAGATGGCGGACTTGCGCTTCCAATTCGCGCAACGTTCGCATCACCGGCTCGTCCTGAATGTGTCCTTCAACGTCGAGGTAAAAGTTATACTCCCACGCGCGCCGTTTGCTAGGGCGCGATTCAATACGCGTGAGATTAATTTTGTTGTCGTCAAACGCTTTCAACAATCGTCGCAACGCGCCGGGTTCGTCCTTGATCGAAATCAGAACGCTCGTCTTATCCTTGCCCGTGCGTTCGGCCATGCGTTCGGCGATCACGAAGAAGCGCGTGATGTTGTACGGCGAATCTTCGATGTGTTCGGCAACGACCGGGACATTGTAAATCTCAGATGCCAGCGTCCCGGCCACGGCCGCAACGCTCGGATCTTTTCCTGCGCGTTCGGCGGCTTCAGCGGTCGATCCGACTTCGCGCTTTTCGATCCCCGCCAAATTGCCCTGTAACCAATTTCGGCACTGCGCGAACGGCTGCGGGTGGCTGTAAATCAGTTTGATGTCTTCCATCTTGCCTTTGCAAAGCAAGTGGTGGTGGATCGGCAAATAGATTTCGCTGGCGATTTTCAGCTTCGTTTCTGCGAAGATATCGATCGTCTGATTGACGCCGCCTTCGGTCGAATTTTCGATTGGAACCAAACCGTAATCGGCTTCGCCACGTGCGACGCATGTGAACACTTCGCGCATGTCTTTCGTCGGGATGTATTCGACGGAGGAACCAAATTTTGTTCGCGCGGCCAGATGGGTGAACGTGCCGTGTTTGCCAAAAAAGGCGACGCGCGTGGGCCGTTCAAGGGCGATCGTCGCGGACATGATTTCGCGATAAATCGCTTTGAATGCTTCGTCCTTCAGCGGTCCCCTATTTTGAGCGGCGACTTTTTTATAAACCTGAAGTTCGCGTGAAGAACTGTAGGGTTTGACGCCGCCTTTTGCTTTCAACGCGCCGATTTTCATGGCGTTTTGAGCGCGTTCGTTGATCAGCGCAACGATCTTCGTGTCGAGTTCATCAATGGCGTGTCGCCACTGCTCGATACCCACTTCCAGCGAGGGCTCTTGGACAGCTAGTTTGGACGATTTTTTCTTCATGCTTCTTTTAAAGGTCGCAGTCTTAGGCATTCGAAATGTGAATTGTTGAACGGCTTCCATCCCGCATCAAAAAAAAGGCGCTACCAAATACGTGGGTAGCGCCTATCGTTCAAAAATGACGATTTCAGCAACCGAAGTACCCCTAAAAATACCTGTACCTGCGCTAAATTCGAATTCCCAATGTTAACCATCCGTTAGATGGAGTCAAGTTCCAATCTTACTTAAATTCAATCTTCAGCACTTGGAACTTGATCAAGCCTTTGGGTGCCGGGACGTCGACGATGTCGCCCACTTTTTTGGTCAACAGCGCCTGGCCCATCGGACTGGTTGTCAGGATGCGGTTGCTGAACGGGTCGCTCTCGCCTTCGCCGACAAGCGTGTATTCTTCGACATCATTATCGTTGAGACACTTGAGTGTCACGGTGACGCCGAAAACGATGGTGTCACCTCCCCCTTTGGAGACGGCCACAATTGAGGCTCGCGAGATCTTATCTTTGAGGATGTTGATCTGGCTTTCAAGCATCGACAAATCTTCGCGAGCGGCATGATACTCGGCGTTTTCCGACAGATCACCCTTTTCCCGGGCTTCCTTGATTTGGAGCAGCACTTTCGGGCGGCGATCTTCGTGAACAAACAAATCCGCCTTCAGTTTTTCGAGACCCTCCTGGGTCATCGGCACCGTAGACATTCGATTCTCCTTAAATCGTTTACGACACAATGTCAGCCCGTGATGATGGCAGAGACCCATCCCGTAATCTGAATTACAGGACGCCACCCACACAAAACTATTCTATGAATTCAACAACTTTTCGAGCCGCGACAGTCCTTTTTCGATCAATTCATTGCTGGTCGCGTAGCTGAGCCGGACATGGTTCTTGGATCCAAACGCTTCGCCCGGCACCAACGCGACGCCAGCCTGTTCGAGCGCAACCGCGCAGAAATCCATCGGCGACTTTACCGTCATTCCGTTGAATGTCCGCCCGAAAACGCCGGTCACGTTCGGGAAGCAGTAGAATGCGCCCTGCGGTTCGATGCAGGTGATGCCTTTCAACTGGTTCAAGCGATTGAACATTAACTTGCGTCGAATGTCGAATTGCGCCTTCATCATGGCAATGGCCGCGTTGGACTGCTCGAACTTTCCATACGCTTCTGCCGCACCGGCCTGACTGAACGCTGCCGGATCGCTGGTCGCGTGGCTCTGGAACTTCGAAACGGCCTTCATGATTTCTGATGGGCCAGCGGCCCAACCGATGCGCCAACCGGTCATCGAGAACGACTTCGAACACCCGTTGACGGTGATGACTTGATCCTTTAATCCAGGCAACGCCGCAGCCAAGGACAGCGGATGAATGTCACCATATATAAGGTGCTCGTAAATCTCGTCGGAGATCGCGAGAATTCCCGCCCGTTCTATGACGGCCCCAATCGCGCAGATTTCGACCGGCGTGTAAACGGTTCCGGTCGGATTCGACGGGCTGTTGTGCATGAACAGACGCGTCTTGGGCGTAATGGCCTTTTCGAGCTGTCCTGCGGTGATCTTAAACGCTGTCTTTTCGTCTGTTTCCAGAATGACCGGCGTACCGCCCGCGAGGCGGACCTGCTCAAGGTAGCTGACCCAATACGGTGCGGGAATGATGACTTCGTCGCCGGGTTCGATCAGCACTTGAAGAAGGTTAAAAAGGCTCTGCTTCGCGCCGTTGCTGACGACGATGTCTTCGACTTTATAGTCGAGATTGTTTTCGCGCTTGAGCTTCTCGACGATGCTTTTCTTGAGTTCCGCGCCGCGCTTGGCCGAATATTTTGTATCGCCCGCCGTGATCGCCTTGCGACCGGCTTCGCAGATGTGCTCCGGCGTGTTGAAATCGGGTTCGCCGACGCCGTAACCGATGATGTCTTTGCCCTGCGCCTGCAACGACTTGGCTTTTGCATCAACGGCGAGCGTCGCACTGGGCGCCACTTCGCAAATGCGTTTTGCCAGCTTATACGAAACCGCCATGCCTGTTCCTCTTTTACGATTCTCGAAGTCGAGCGCCGAATAACCGATCCATTTGGACGCTCAAAAGCAATTCAAATTATTAATAAAAAAAGCAAGACCGTGGGTTAGACGGTCCTGCGCTGCAATAAGATTACTCTACAAGTTTGCAATATGCAAACTATTTGTTGGGGAAAAAATGAGGTGACCGCTTTTTGATTTTTCGCCCCCACTTCCCCGCTCCACCGGTTAATCATTAGAGCGGTTTTCAAATGTCTGAAGACAAATCTGCTTGCGGCGGGCTGCGCGGTACTTCGTTAGACTCGCATAAGTAGTCTCCAAATACGTTTCGCTCGTCTTCCTCGTCCCGCTTGCCCGGCGCGGCGCATCTTTGTCTCCATCCATTTGAAAAACGCTCTAGCATTCGCCTTAACGAATTCATCGACGGGACTACACCATGTTTTCGACGCGCTTCATCTTCAATCTTGCGTTGTTCGGTTCAATTCTGTGTTCGCTACACGCCGGTGAAAGTCAGCCTGCAACGCCGCCTCTGGAATCGATCAAAACGTTTAAGACGTCGGCGGATTTGCAACTCGATCTCGTTCTATCGGAACCGGAAATTATCAATCCGGTGTTCATCAATTTTGATGAGCGGGGACGGATGTGGGTGGTGGAGTATCGGCAATATCCGCAGCCGGCGGGGTTAAAGACGCTTAATATGGATGCGGTGTGGCGGTCGCAGTATGACAAAGTTCCACTTCCCCCGCCCCATCATATTCCCGGCAAGGATCGGATTTCGATTCACGAAAGCACGCGCGGCGATGGCGTGTTTGACAAGCACACGGTTTTTCTCGACGGATTGAGCATCGTCACGGCGGTTGAACGTGGGCGCGGCGGGGTGTGGGTGCTTAATCCGCCGTATCTTCTTTTTTATCCGGACACGAACAATGACGACATTCCGGATGGCCCGCCGGAAGTGTGTCTCGAAGGTTTCGGTATCGAAGACACACATTCGGTGGTGAACAGTTTGCGCTGGGGGCCGGATGGTTGGCTGTACGCGGCTCAGGGCAGCACGGTGACGGGGCACGTGAAGCGGCCCGGGGCTGCGGATAAGGAAGCGGTCGATACGTTGGGGCAACTGATCTGGCGCTACCATCCGGAGACGCGGCGGTACGAAGTATTCGCTGAGGGTGGCGGGAATACGTTCGGTGTGGAGCTGGATTCAAAAGGCCGCATTTTTTCCGGACACAACGGCGGCGACACGCGCGGGTTCGATTACGTGCAGGGCGGTTATTCGCAGAAAGGATTTGAGAAGCACGGGCCGCTATCGAATCCGTACACGTTTGGCTACTTTCCAATGATGAAGCACGACAAAAAAGTCACGCGCTTCACGCACACTTTTTTGACGTACGAAGGTGGCGCGCTCCCGGCAAAGTACAACGGAAAATTGTTTGCGGCGGATCCGTTGCGAGGAGCTGTTTTTGAGACGGAGATCACGCCGGTCGGAGCGACGTATGAGACGAAGGATATTTGCGAGGCCGTTAAATCGAGCGACACGTGGTTTCGTCCGGTCGATGTCAAGATCGGGCCGGATGGGAACGTGTACATCGCCGATTGGTACGACGCGCACATCAGCCATTTGAAACATCGCGCCGGGTTGCTGGACACAGAGAACGGCCGGATCTATCGACTCCGAGCCAAGGACTCGACGCCGGTCAAGGCTGATGATTTAAATGCGAAGTCGAGCGCGGAGTTGGTTGACGCGTTGAGGAGCGAGAATCGATGGGTGCGTCAGACGGCTCAACGGCTTTTAGGGGATCGGAAGGACAAAACGATTATGCCAAAGTTGATGCAGATTCTGGCAGTTGACAAGGGACAGAGCGCAATTGAGGCGTGTTGGGCGCTGTATCAGACGGGTGGCTTTGATGAACCGACGGCGATCAGTTTGTTGGAGCACGAAGATCCATACGTGCGGGGATGGGCGACGCGGTTGCTGTGCGATGAGAAGAAGGTGACGACGTCGGTTGTGTGGGCGCTGACGAGTTTGGCTCATGCGGAGAAGAACGTTGAAGTGCGGAGTCAGCTCGCATGTTCGGCTCGGCGGCTCCCGGCGAAGGATGCGCTTCCAATTGTTCGCGAATTATTGGTTCACAGTGAAGACGCGACGGACGGGCATATTCCGCTACTGCTGTGGTGGGCGATAGAAGCGAAGTGTGCGAACGATCGCGACGCGGTGATGGCGTTCGTTGGGGATCGGACGATGTGGACTCTTCCATTGGTTCGCGAGCATATTTTGGAACGACTCATGCGACGGTTGGCTTTGGCGGGGAGTCCGGAGGATCTGCTGG
>JANXLS010000880.1 GCA_025355035.1 Planctomycetota bacterium
CATGCCTGTACTGAACGACCCACGCAACCGTTGAACCGTTACCATGATCTTACCGCACTATCTAACCTGGACGATTTCCGACGAGCGGCAGCGGCACGAATGGCTGCGCTTTCGGCGTTCGATCATGACGGTTCGCATGACGTTTTTGGTGGGCGGACATATTGTGTATTTTTTACTCTGCGCGCTCGCGCACCGGCTCAATTGCTTCAATCAATATGGCACTTCGCTGTGGGTTGGATTCTGGTCGAAGGCGCTGATCGGGCTGGTGCTGTATTTGTTTGAAACGCTGTACACGCGCACGTGGCGAATAGAGCAGCCTCGATTTGCGATTCGAAAAACGGGCGTGACGCTTTATGGAGATGACGGGCCGACGGCGCACTACGATTGGACGCGCAAGCCCATTCTGCATATCGAAAGCGATCGTCGCCACCCACACTACCGTTCGCTGGTGTTGAGCGAAGCGCGGAAGTATCGCTGGATGCGGCGGGCTGGACGTGTTTCGATTCCGTTGCCAACGCCGCACGAAAATCATGGGCCGGAAAGGCTCGACGAATCGCATGTTGTCGCGGCGATTCGTCACGCGACGGAAGATCATGGATTGACGTGGGTGACGTCGGCGACGGGTGAAGTGGTGTTGTGCGCGGCGTAGAAATGAACGGGTTTCAGCTCTACGAATTAACGCGGTGCGCCGTATTTTTGGACGCGTTCATTGTTCTTGAGCAGATCGCCGAGGTCGTCCATGCGGGTCGCTCGTTCTTCTTTCGAATCTTTGTTCTTAAATTCCTGGCCGCGCTTTTTGCCTTCGACAGCTTTACGGACTTCCTTTTCTTCGGCTGTGCGCGTCTCCGGTTTCGCGGGGAGGACTTTGTATTCGACCAACTCTTGGCGGAAGACTTCTTCGCCCATGAAATACTTCGAGCGCCGGACCAGTCCGATGCTGGGGGCGAACCAATATTTGTATACTTCCTTGCGGTCTCGGGATTCCTGGCGCGACACGGCGCAGTTTGAGAATTTTCCCGCCGGCGTCGAGACTTCGGCGCGCGCCGATTCGATTTCGAAATACAGGTTCTGCCCCGCCCCAGCCGCCACCACCCATCGATAACGCGTGTGCGGCGGAAGGATCAGCAGGTAACTGCGTCCGCGCGCGTTTTGAAAACCGACGTAGCCATCGCGTTTGGACCAGACCTGCTCGGCGGTGTCGTAGATGGCTTTGAAGGTCAGTTCATCGCCGGTTGATGCCTGGAGATCGAGCACGACGCGTCGCGCAGTTGCCGCTGTGTCCGCTTTCAGACCCAGCGCTTCGTCGATTACGATCTCGGCCTTGGGTTCGATGTCTGCATCTGCGCCAATAGCGTCGTTGTTCAGCGGCGCGGTGACGATCGCCTGACCGGCGTTCAATCGTCCCAGCAACGGGCGATCGAGCAATCGGTACTCCCAATGATTGCCGTCGCGCAACGGGAAGTAATCGTTCTTTGGGATGTCTTCTTCGACACATCCCGTAAGGAGTACGAAGAAGGCAGCCAACACAATGAAGGGGTACAGGAGTTTGAGTTTCATTTAATTACCGGCGTTGTTACAATGGACGACGAAAAAGCCTGTTACTTCAGAATACCTCCAAGACAACCCGAAATTAAATCAGCAGCGCGTCATCGTGCGAATCGCCAATGGAATCGACGATCTTGCGCAATTCGGAGAGTGGACGCGGCTTGGCTTGCGGACCGAGTTTGATCATATCCGAAATCATCACGAAGGCTTTAAAATGCGTTCCGATTGTCGTTAAAAACGCATCAGTCCCGCCGTGGGCGTTAATTCCTTTCGGCCATAATTCGAGGTACATCGGCGCGCCCGCCTTCCAGAGTCCCGGAGCGGATTCGATGATTTCGCGTTCCAATCCTTGCGCATCGCACCAGACGACCGCAATGCGTTCCGATGATACGCCGAAGTTGTTGAGGATTGTCTCCAGCCGCTGGGACGGCACTTCGATGATGGGGATGTCCGGTGAGAGTTTTCCGAAGCCCGGTTGCATTCCATCTTCGATCACTTCACAGGTTGCGCGTTCTTTCGGTACGGCCATCTTTAATGTACCGGGGCGCATCGAGACCGCTGCGCGCACGCATTGGACTTGTTTGTCGAGCCCGTTCTGTGCGATGTTCCTGACGAGGAGATCATAGTTCGCCGGAATGGGTTCGATCGCCAGAATATTCAGTCCTGTTTCCAGTGCGAGCTGAACACTGGGAGTCCCGATGTTCGCGCCGATGTCGACGATCGTGTTGCGCGTCGCATTGATGTATCCGTTGTCCTTCAACCATGCGGTAAGCGCCAAGCGCAACTCTTCGAACGCGTTCGCGCGAATGAATAGCTTTTTCGGGACAACGCCGCCTTCGACATCGACAGTCCATTTAGTTCCGGCGCGCGTGAAGGTGAGTTGTTCGGCCTCGCCTTGCAGAAGCCGGAATGCCATTAAACGCCGCTCGCGCAATGCCGCAACTTTATCACCGCACACCCATGCAAACGTGAGCCGCCGCAACCCGCGCATGTACTGTCCCAATGAAACCATTACCAATCCTAAAACGTGGGAGTGTAAAAACGTATTATCAACGTAGTCTATAGCCTTCAGACTCGAATCGCAAACGCGACACGTGATCCAAACAACACCGAATCTCCGACAATCCGAAGGCAGTGTCAACGAGTCCTGGCTCGGACAAGGGTATTGGGAGATTAACATGTTGCGGCACTCCGGTTACTCCTCCCGATTCGATATGCCTTCCATTCCCGCTTTGCGTCTGTGCGGCTTTGCGATAAAAGAATTCGCAACATTTTGAATGGAGGTTTCGGTGCCCGAGAAACGACAGCCTAGCGATCCGCGACAAGTCAGCGCTTACCCGACTTTACCGAAACCCGGTGCGACAAAGGGAGCACCATTTGATGTGCGCGACCTTTATTCGGGGCCGGCTGCGGTCAAATCGCAGCCGGGCGAAGCGGATGCGATTCCGCTCGACGAGAAATTTCGGCAAGCGTATTTCTGGATCGTGAACCACGCCATCATCACGCCGTATTACGACATCGAGTTTCATACGACGGCTCCGCGCACATTTCGGTACGGCGGCGCGGGGACGGAGGTCCGATTGCCGACGGACCAATCGTATTCGTCGTTCGTCCTGCTGCCGCTGTTGAATTTTGCGGTGCGCAAACGAGCGCTTTTTATCGGCGGGCCTGGGCGCGGCAAGACGGCCAGCGCAATTTTGATGGGGATTTTGGCGGGATATCCGATCGAGGAGATTCGTCGTTCAATTCAGCACGGGCAGCCGCAGATGACCATCGCCGATTTGCTCGGCAACCCGCTGCCGAAAGCACTCATTCAATCGGACAACATGGAGGACATCAAGATCGCATGGCGGCGCTGGATTTCGATGCGCGTCAAAATAGTCGACGAATACAACCGCATCCCGACGCGAACGCAATCGGCGCTGCTGACATTGCTTGCCGATGGATACGCTGAAATTCTCGGCCAGACGATTGAGAGCCCTGAGAGCGCTTGGTTCTTGACGGCCAATGACGACATGGGCGGCGGGACGTATCAGGTCATTGAAGCGTTGAAGGACCGCATCGACATCGTGATCAAAGCGCTGAATTTCAATCCGCGATTCACGAGCGATCTGCTTTCGCGTATTGAAGACGGTGTGCGCCCGGAGAAGCTTGTTCCGAAAGAGATCATTTTCACGGAGAAGGAATTGGAAGAATCGTATGCTCAGATTCTTAAAGTCCCCATTCCGCGACCGGTGTTGCGGCGGATCGAATTCTTCTTTTCGCAATTCGACTTCTGTGATCTCGCCGCGCAGGACATTGAGTACAAATCGAAGGACACGATCCGGCTTGCGGGGAAGACGCTGGGATCCGTCTGTGCGAGCGATTGTGGGCGCGACAAGGTGAAATGTATCTGCTCGCAGACTGAAAACGGGCTGAGCGTCCGGGCGTTGATGACGTTGATTTCGTTTGCGAAGACGCTGGCGTGGTTCCGCGGATCGCCGGATGTGACGGTTCATGACGTTCGTCAAATTGTGCCGTTTCTGCTGCATGAAAAACTCGTGCCGAATCTGTCGTCGCCGTTCTTCGATCAGGCCGGGAACGGTATTTATCGCGTTGATCGCGTCGCGTGGATTCGCAAGGCATTCGATTTGGCCAACGAAGAATTCCTGCGCTTGGATCTCGATCGCAGCGACCCAGTTGCGACGCTTGACGATGTGTTTGAAAAGGGTCTCGACGGCGTTTCGGAAAATGACGTGTTGAAGCAATTGAATTCGATTGAAACGCATTTGGGCGACCTGGAAAAGAAGAAATCGATTCTGTATGCGCATGTTCATTCGGACGTTTTGAAGCTCAAGTATTATCATCAGCGCTATTCGAATTATTTGCGCTGGCTGAAGTGGCAGAAGTGACGTTTGCCAAGCTTTTTTTGAGCGAACAGTCCTTTGATTTAAAGTTCATTTTGAAAGGAGCTTTTAACGCAAAGACAGAAAGACGCGAAGGCACAAAGAAAAAGCAGGGTGTTCGGCCAACGGACTGAACGTTTATCCATTTTTTTTAAATAAAATCGGGACTGGAGAGTCATATCAATTCGGGGATGGTTCACGAAAGTTATTCGCCGGAGAATTGAGCTTATGACGACGCAACTGGCACCGCGCAGTGCTGAGACCGAGAAGACAGCTGAATACGATGTTCGGGTGTTGTTTTTGTCCGGGCAATGGGAGAAACCGGGGAGTAAATTCGGATTCCGCGCCACCATTTATATTGAGAAAGACGGCACGGCTGACGGTGCCATTTATTGGCGCGCGTATCAGGTCAGCGGGAACAGTGCCAACTACTTCGCGACCGAGGCCGTTCACGGGTGCGTTCGCGGATTGGAGGTTGAAATGGAGGGTCACCACGTCGAGGCCGGTTTGGCGGAGGACGCGTATAAGATTACGTTGTCCGGCGGCGGCGATGAAGGGACGTTTGCGGGTATTACGCGGGCGAACAATTGGGGCGGGCGCATGGAGGGCCAGTATCAATTCCGCAATCGAAAATCGTAAGCGCTACCGGACGAAAACCACGGGCCCGTTTGCTTGCGGCGGACTGCGTGGTACGTCGTGAGACCTTCTGTTTACCGGGGCACCGCTAAGGCCTGTAAAATAATAAACTGAAGAATTGCTTGCGTCTTTCGGCCGGGCTCTTCGTTGAACGCTCAGTCAGAGATACACTCGTATATCTTCCTTCGCGTCCGCCTCGACCCAGGCCGAAATACGCGGCGGACTTCTTCAGTTTATTATTTTACAGGCCCTTACCATGCTTGCGGAAGGGAAAAAAAGAAATGAGCCGTTCTACTTTTTTCCAGTCGGAGGCAATTCCGCATACTTCGGAGCGGCCGTTTCCAAATTCGGAGTGAGATCGACCTCAACGCGCCCAACAGCCCATTGAA
>JANXLS010000908.1 GCA_025355035.1 Planctomycetota bacterium
CGACTTCATCGAAACGCGTCTGTCTCAATTGCGAAAAAACGTAGAAATCGACAAACGTCGCAACGCCATAGACGAATGACAAGCGTCGCCTGCTGGGCGGCAGCATGATGAATGTACTCTTGCCGTTCTCTACGCACCTGCGTCTCTGCGAGAGAATATCCTTTACCGTCGCATCGTAATCGTCTTGTGATGATGCGGCACATAAGCGCCTTCGTGCCGCCCATAATCGCGATTGTAAACGCGCTCCTGCGCCCCGTTCAGAGGAATGATTTTTACAGTCCGAGCGTGGCGCATTTCTTCCTGATTCCACGCGTTGCGTCGTTCGATTTCAAGCTGCTCAGCCGACTGGTTCGGCGTCGGCACATGCGCAGCGACGACTTTCGGAACCGTGATCGCCGCAAGTTCCTTATCGCTTGCGCGGACCGAATTCAACGCAGTCTCGCTGTAAACAGAAATCCACCAACCGTCATACGCGTCCGGATCCGTCGCCGGAGTAATTTCGTACGTGACACCATTTCGCGTCACCAAATCCTTGCTCTTCTTCAACGCGCGCAACGCATCGCGATCGGCCGAATCATTCAACAATGAAGACACGAATTCGACGCAATGCGCCCGCGCTTTTTCATCGTTCAACAAACCATTTTTAATTCCAATTTCGAATCCCGCCGGAGCGCTCGGATCGCCGTACACATTGATCTCATAATTGTCGCCAACCTTGTGTGATTTATATGGAACGTTCCGCATAATCCCAACAGAAACCACTGTCGCCGGAATCTGCTGCAAATCCGTCGCCCACGCTTCGCTGCTCAACTTCGAGACAATCGACCGGTAACTCGGCAAATGATTCGGAACATCAGCCGGCGGCGGCGTATTTAGCGCGCCCTTCGTAACCGTGTCAACGTCGCCCCGATCCACACGAATAATCCCGCTCCCGTAAAGAAGCACAACATGCCCCGCATTCTCTTGAAGAACCGTGCATTCATTAATCGCCACACCACTTTTCAGAGCCACTGAATCCGCGAAGACCGCCACGCAAACACTTGCCACGATACTCAACACCACTATTCGTTTCATAATTCACTCCTGAGTTTTGAATTTGCAAAATGTCACCGTATGATAATCAAAGTTAACAACGGTTCAAGCCATTCGATATTCAATGCAAGAACCGAAACCAAAATCGTTGAACCTTGAACTTTGAACCCTAATCTGATCTCCCGTTTAGCGCCCTCCCCGACCGGCGCGTTGCATCTCGGCAACATTCGCACCTTCATGTGGGCGTGGCTCTCGATCCGCTCGCAGGGCGGCACGATGTTGATGCGCATCGAAGATCTCGAAACGCCGCGCGTCAAACCCGGCGTCGCCGAAAAAATGCTCGACGACCTTCGCTGGCTCGGTTTCGATTGGGATGGCGAAATCGTTGTCCAAACGCAACGCCGAAACTACTTCGCCGAAATCTTCGAAAGTTTAAAATCCCAAAACGCGCTCTACCCCTGCGTCTGCACCCGCAGCGACATGCTCGCCGCCGCGCAAGGCGCCCCCAACGAGGGCGACCACGAACTGCGCTACCCCGGCACTTGTCGAACGCGCAGCGAATTAGAGATGCGGGATCGCAGCGCTCATTCCGATCGCGCCCCCGCGTGGCGTTTAAAAACTTCGCTCCGTGAAATCGAATTCGACGATCTCCTTTCCGGAAAGCACCGCATTAATCCTCACGCCGAAGTCGGCGACTTCATCGTCGCGCGAGGCCCCGACAACCCAGCCTACCAGTTGGCCGTCGTCGCCGATGACATCGCGTCGCACGTCACCGAAGTCGTCCGAGGCGACGATCTCATTCCCAGCACCGCGCGCCAACTCCTGCTTTACCAATTATTGAACGCCGCACCGCCGCGCTACGGCCACGTCCCACTGCTCATCGGTCCCGACGGCAAGCGCCTGGCCAAACGCCACGGCGACGCCCGCATCGCCTCCTTCCGCAACCAGGGAATCCGCCCCGAACGCATAATTGGCACTCTCGCGCGTTGGTCGGGCCTGATCGATGAAAGCGACGCGAAGCTGAGCGACCTAATTTCAGTTTGGTCGTGGCAAAAGCTGAATCGCGAGCGCGTCATCTTGACGCCCGCGAAATTGTCCGAGATTGATTCTTGATTACTCACATCAATCCGCGATAAACTGCAGCAACGAGTTTCACTTTTTTTAGACGAACGAAGGAGCAGTTCATGAGCGAGTCGTACATTCAAAATCTCTTCGCCGAACGCATCGGCGGTAACAAATATGGCAAAGACACGGCGATTTATAAATTCGAAAAGATCAAGCGCGCCAAACGTGCCGCCACCTCCGCCAATCCCGGCATCGAGCTCATTGATATGGGCGTTGGCGAACCCGACGAGATGGCTTTTCCGAACTGCGTGCAGGCACTGGCCGACGAAGCCGCCAAGCCCGAGAACCGCGGCTATGCCGACAACGGCGGGACCGAGTACAAAATCGCCGCGGCGAAATGGATGCGCGAAGTCTGCGGCGTCGAATGCATCGACCCCGAAACCGAAGTCATGCATTCGATCGGCAGCAAAGGCGCGCTGACCGTCCTCCCGCATTGCTTCATCAATCCCGGCGACATTGCTCTGATGACCACGCCCGGTTACCCCGTTTACGGTACCCACACGAAGTACCTCGGCGGCTCTGTTTACAATCTACCTCTGACTGCCGCAAACAACTTCCTCCCGGACCTCGACAGCATCCCCGCCGACGTCCTGAAAAAAGCGAAGTCGCTCGTCATCAATTATCCGAACAACCCGACCGGCGCGTCCGCGACACCCGAGTTCTTTCAAAAAGTCGTAGCGTTCGCTAAGAAGAACAACATCGTCGTCGTTCACGACAGCGCCTACGCCGCGCTGGTCTTTGAAGGCAGGCCGCTCTCCTTCCTCGCCACGCCCGGAGCGAAAGATGTCGGCGTCGAATTGCATTCAATGAGCAAGGCCTACAACATGACCGGTTGGCGCCTGGGCTTCGTCGTTGGCAACGCCTTGATGGTCAAAGCCTACGGCGACGTGAAGGACAACAGCGATTCCGGCCAGTTCCTCGCGGTACAAAAAGCCTGCGCCTTCGCGCTTGGGCATCCCGAAATCACGCGCGAAATCTCCGAAAAATACAGCCGCCGCATGGACAACCTCGTCGGCGTCCTGAACTCGCACGGCTTCAAAGCGAAGAAGCCCAAAGGTAGCTTCTTCCTCTACGTCCCAGCGCCGAAAGCCGCAACAAGCCCCGACGGCAAACGCATCGCCTTCGAAAAAGCCGAAGAGTTTTCTCAATGGCTGATCACCAACGCCCTGATCAGTACCGTCCCTTGGGACGACGCCGGCCCCTACGTC
This sequence comes from Planctomycetota bacterium, assembly GCA_025355035.1. Classification (GTDB taxonomy): domain Bacteria; phylum Planctomycetota; class SZUA-567; order H5-PLA8; family H5-PLA8; genus JANXLS01. Next base: position 3,366 of record JANXLS010000908.1, read on the forward strand.
CGCTTCAGCGTCACCTTTATCGCCAAAGGCGAAACCCAGGAGCAGCGCGTAATAGGCGAAATCAACAAACGCCTTGGTGTAATGAAGTTTGAGTTCTAGAAATGGTCGAAAGCAACGAGCGTTTCAAATTAAACGCTCGTTGCTCTTTTTTTGAATCATATGGAGTTCAATGTAGCAATTCCAATCCTCTACATCTTCAAGCTCCCCTTCGCCTCCGCAATACTTACCGTCTGCCGCTTCCGCCCAATAAAAAAATGAATCTCCGTGTATCCCGCCGCTGTCAGGTTGTCGCATGCCAGTTCAAAATCGTCACCCACGCGCCCCGGTTTGTGCGAATCCGATCCGATGACCACGGGAATATTCCGGCGATTCATCTCGCGCAGAATGACCGGCCCTGGATTCATCTCTTCGATCGACTTCTGAAGCCCCGACGTGTTGAGTTCCATCGCCATGCCCGTCTTCGCGATGCGGTCCAAGCATAAACAAATGTGCTCAAGCATCTGCTCGACATTCCACGTTCGCGGCGCGATGTTTTTGACCAAATCGGGATGTGAAAGGCAATCGAAGAGACCCGTCTCCGCCGCTTCGGCCAAATGCGTGAAATACTGCCGCTGAAACGCAACAGGATCGCCCGTAAAATAGCGCGCTCGGTATTCGGCCAGCTGCGGGTGAATCGATCCCAGCACATAATTCAACGGTGCAAGCTTATGCAGCTTCTCCAGATACGATTCCATCCCCGGCACAAAATCGCTCTCGAGTCCCACGAGAACTTCCACGCGTCCAAGCATCTTGACCCGAGCCTGTTCGACGATCTTCAAATACGTGTCGAATTCATGCTCCTCCATCCGCACATGGAGCCCCCAATCGGCAACCGGATTGTGGCACGTAAAAATCACGCCGCGCAACCCCCGTCGTTCCGCCACTTCCGCATACTGTTCAGGATCGCCGGACGCATGTTTGCAGAGCGGCGTGTGCATGTGCGAATCAAACAAAATCGGTTTCAAGAATACAATTCCCCAGACCCTTATTTTAGTGACCTAAACAACGTCTCTATTTTAGACCACGCGTCGCGAATCTCAAGTTCGGCACATGACCGAATACTGAGACGCCACAACCCTCGAAAAATCTCTCGCAAAGACGCAAAGGCCCGCGCATTAAAGAAATGATTCCACTTTTCGGGATTTTTAGAATTGAAAGCTGCGTCTATAATACGAAAAGAGGTTTATTTAACATGATGCAGGCGACAATGACCGAACCGAATTCTGCCACTGAAACCGACCAATCCGCCGACTCGCTGCCGAAGATCTCCGGCTATGCGTTGCTGCGCGAAAAAGGGCGGGGGCCCAAAGCGTCCGTTTACAAGGCCCGCCGCATCTTCGAAAACGACCTCGTCGCGATCAAGCTCTTCCATCCCAACGTTTGCGACCATGCGATGACGAAGCAGATTGAATCCGGCATCCAGAAAACCGAAGAACTCAAACATTCCGGCTTGGTCCGCGCGCTCGGATTCGGGAGCGATGACAAACGCCCGTTCCTCGTCCTCGAATACGCATCCGGCGAATCGCTCGCCAACTTCATGTTCCGAGGCCAACAGTTTCCACCCGCAAAGGCGACCGCAGTAGTGTTGTATTGTGCGCGAACATTGAAGTTCGCCGCCGAAAAAGGATTCTTCCACGGCCGCCTACATCCCGGCCGAATTATTCTAGGGCGCAACAACGTCCGCATCGCGGGCGTTGGCATGGGCGAACAACCCGAACACACCGCCTGGTCCGCGCAATTCGCTCACCGTTTCGAACCGCTGATGTACACACCGCCCGAAGCGATGCCGTCCAAATCGTTTCCGGAAAAAAATGGCGCGGCCGTCGATATCTATTCGCTTGGAGCAACACTGTTCCATTTGCTGACGTGTACGCCGCCCTTCAAAGGAGCCGATGAGGGCTCGTTGATCGCCGAACGTTCGCGCTTGAAACATCCGATCGACTGGCCGCCCGGCGCACGAATCGTCTTCCCTAAAGAACTCACAAATTTGATCGACTCCATGCTTGATCCCAATTCGACCAAGCGCCCTAATTACGACGAGACGATTCGGAAGCTGACGGACATCCAGACGGAATTGCAAAGCTCAGGAATGGCGGCATGGCACATTCCAGACTCCGGTATTCAAGACGGCCCCGTTCCAAAACAGATTGCAGCGGAAACAGTGCTGGGGCCGCCGAAGATTCAGGCGCAGCCGGTTTTGACAGGGAACGTATCACCCTCATCGCCACCCGTAGTTCCAACGGCACCTCCGCTTGGGGCCAAGAAAACAAGCGATTCCCACCGCCTCCCGTTGTCGCGCAACGCATCGTATCGCTCACGCCGATCGGTACTCGATGTAGTTCTTTCGACGATTCTGTTTTGCATGACAGGCGCTGTGTTCTGTTGCGCTGTCTACGTGACGTTGCAACCGTATATGCCGGAAAAATATCGCATCGTCGCGAAGTGGATTCAGGTGCCCGATAAAACAGCAAACGGTTCACAGACTGTGGCCGGAACGACAGTCGGGGGAAAAAAATCGGATACCAATCCAGCCCCGACAAAACCAGCCGCCGAACCCGCGAACGCGGAAGAAGCTGCGCTCGCGTTGCGGCAACTCGACAAGATTCAAGAGATGCTCCGCAACAGCGACATCCTGCCATCCGTCGGTTTAGCCAAAGTGCTGCGCAATATCACTGACCGTGCCGGCCGAACCTCGCCGACGGGAATTCGTGCACTGATTCTCGCCGGCGAAATTGAATCGAAAATCTCCCCCGGAAAGGCGCTCGATCCGCTGCTTTTGATTCCGACTCCGCCACCCATCGCGAAAGTGGAAACACCCGCGCCGATCAAATCCGAAGTCGTTCAACCGGAACCCGTGAAATCCGCGCCTCCTGTTGCGAAAGCGCCCGACGCTCCGAAAGCAATCGCCGGAATCAGCGGTGCGGTCAAGACGGCGCGCGCTCTCGTGAAATATTTCGGATACACGAAAGCGAAAGACGGCCTCGAACAATTCGCTACGAAAGCCAACGCGGAACAGAAGCGGATCGTCGCCGATTATCGCACATTGATCAGCTACGAAGAAGGTCTCTACGAACGCTGCCACGCGAAGCTGCTCGAACACATCAAGAAAGATCCGAAACACGAATC
>JANXLS010000917.1 GCA_025355035.1 Planctomycetota bacterium
CCTGGACATTGCAGAACACGACGATGCGCCGCTCGACATTCTCGCGGTTGATCTGATTCGGGCCGGGTGTATCGACCACGTCGGCCACGTCGGAGAGCAACACCACCGCGCCGGATGGCGAAACGAGTCGCAACTCGCCCAGTTTCGTAATGCTTTCCCGCACCGTGTCCGGCGTCCACAACGCCAAGTCGTAAATGCGTTGGCCGTCAATGACCTGCGAAACAACGCGGCCGTTGAATGCCGTCTCAAACGTGTCGATAAGTTCGCCGGCGTGGAATCCGTAGCGCGTCGCAGCTTCGCGTTTCACGCGGATGCGGATTTGAGGTATCAGGACTTGAGCTTCAACTTGAAGCTGAACCACGCCCCGAATGCCCTTCATCGCGGCTTCGACCTGGCGCGCCTGCTTGCGCAGCGTTTCGAGATTCGGTCCCGTGATCTTCACTGCGATTTGGGCACGAACGCCGGAGAGTAGATGGTCGATGCGATGCGAGATGGGCTGGCCCGTGTTCACCAGGACACCGGGCAAATCACCGAGTTTGTCGTTGATCTCTTTCAATACAATTTCTTTGGATCGGATCGTTGCGGGCGCCTTGCGGCCCGACGCTGTTTTGAATTGCTCGGGGTTCTTGGATTCTTTTACCGTCCAAAAGTCCACGTCGATTTCGGAACTGTTGACGCCTTCCGCGTGTTCATCTTGTTCCGCACGGCCGGTTCGTCGCCCGGTGGACTTAACTTCCGGAATCGAAAGCAGAAGTTCCTCCGCCTTGGTGCCCATGCGATTGGATTCTTCCAATGACGTTCCGGGCTGCGTTGTTACGTTTATTGTCGCCGTACCTTCGTTGAACGGCGGCAGGAAGTCGCTCCCCAACTGCGTCACCACGAAGCCCGCCGCCAAAACCAACGCGCCGGCAACGCCGAGGACCATCCACGGATGCGGGAACGTGATTCGGTAGGAGGTGCGCCCCAGCGCTTTGCAGATTCTGAGCACAAAGCCATCGTGGTCTTCTTTTGAATGCTTCTCTTTGGTCAAGAGCAACGAGCACAAAACAGGTGTGACCGTCAATGAAATCGCCAGCGACATCAGAATCGAAACGATGTACGCCAGGGCCAGCGGGCTGAAGAGCCGCCCTTCGATCCCTGGCAGCGCAAACAGTGGAATGAAGACCAGCAACACCACCGCTGTGCCCAGCACGATTGAATTGCGGATTTCGCTGGAGGCGTGAAAGATGACATCGAACGCCGGCTTCGGTTGCGCGAGTGCCGCGTTCTCTTTGAGCCGCCGATGGACGTTCTCGACATCGACGATGGCGTCGTCCACCAATTCACCGATGGCCACCGCAATGCCGCCGAGCGTCATGGTGTTGATCGTTTGTCCCAGCAGTTTGAAAACGATGGCTGTGGCCAACAATGAAAGTGGAATCGCGGTCAGCGTGATGGCGGTGGTTCTGAAGTTCAGCAGAAAGATGAACAGGATGATTGTGACAAGAATCGCGCCGTCGCGGAGTCCCTCTTCAACGTTGGAAATCGCGGCCTCGATGAAATGAGCCTGGCGGAATAAATTGGGTTCAAGCTCAACTTCTTTGGGCAAATCTTTGCGTAGAGAAGCGAGCGTGTCGTCGATCGAGACGGTGAGTTTCCGAGTGTCCGCCCCCGGCTGCTTCTGCACGGCGATGATGACGGCGGGCTTGCCATTCACGGAACCATCGCCGCGTTTATTTTGCGGCGCTTGGCGGATGTCGGCAACATCGCTAATGCGCACAGGAAAATTCTGC
>JANXLS010000921.1 GCA_025355035.1 Planctomycetota bacterium
GACTCGTTCATCCGGTTGATGTGCACACATGCTCTATTCGGCCATCCGGGCTTCTGGAGTTGCGAATCCCACCGCTCAAACAGCCCGATGGGCAATTTGAATTTCACTTCGGTGTTGCGCCCGTCGGCGATGACATCCGCGTGATCCAAGTTGCAGGAGCTCGAACCTGTTTCCATATTGAACCAGATTTGATTTTTGAAGTTCAATACCGAACCGCGGAGCCCCGATTCATACTGCAGATTGATCACAGTCGCATGTCCCGGCGACGGGGGTGTCGGTAGCATGGGCAACTCGAAATTGAGAATCGTGATTGCCCGTTTGATTTCGGTTTGTCCGTCTCGGCTGGTCGGTTGCATTTTTACATTTCTCCAAATCACGGCTTAACGAAGCCGAATTGTCGATAAGATGAAACTCAAATTCAACGTGACCCGAACCGGCCAAATGTCCACGCCGCGCGTATCTCGGCACGTTCCCAACCCACTTTCCGCCGACATCGGAAGTGGAACAGCTGACTGCAAAAACGACATCACCAATTCGGCGTGAACCACGCCACGTTCCGGCGCTTTGACATGAAGCATCACGGGGCGGTTCGGTTCCGCCAGACTTGCGACCACGCCGCACAGCCCATTTGCCTTGAAGACCACCGCAAGACTCCTTGTGCGTTCCAGCCAATCGAAGATTCGGAGCGCCTTCTTGATCCTCGCGCAGGTCACTCCAGCGTTCTGTAATTCTAGACCGACTGCCAATCGAAAGAGATCGTCCTTGCTGAACCGACGAACAGTACCGCGTCCTCCCGAATTCTCCGCCGGGACGACGCAACCTTCTTCGCACAAGTGAATGATGCGATAGGGCTTAACATTGAGGACCTGCGCCGCCACATTCAGGGTTATCAATACATCCATATGAGAGATTATTACTCTCATACCATTAGATGTCAATGTGCGATTTTTGCTTTCGCATATTCCGTGATGGGTAGCCAAAGAAATCGAATGGAGCCGAGCGCCTTCAGCGCGCCCGGCTCCATCCGATTCCATGCCCAGTGCTTGCTGAAACTTTTCCGGCTCGCGGCTTCATGG
>JANXLS010000923.1 GCA_025355035.1 Planctomycetota bacterium
ACGACATAAACTTCGCCGCCACTCGGAGCAAGAAATTGAATCAGTTTGGAATGGTCTTGAGCGGCGTGCGTGTGGATGGAAAGTGCGATCAGCAAAGCGGCGAGGGGGGCGATCAGTGAGATGCGCATGGTTTTGATATCCAGGATAGTGTGAAGTGGAAATTATGGATCAAGAGTTGAGAAATACGAATTCGAAAAATATTATCTTGTCCCACGTTCGCTACAATTGTAATAGCAAATTCAAACAGACTTGGCAAGAGAATGTGTTCGGCTTAAATTGTTTGGATGAAAATTGCACTTTGCCAAATCAATCCGAAGATCGGCGATTTCGACGGCAACTGTACGCGCATCGAGGCAGCGGCGGGTCGCGCTCGCGAAATGGGCGCTGATCTGGCGGTATTTTCGGAGATGTGCGTGATTGGATATCCGGCGCGCGATCTGCTTGAAAAACCGGCGTTTCTGGACGCTCAGGAACTCGCGCTCGGACGGTTGTGTGCGAATCTGAAAGCGGTAATTCCAGTCATCGTCGGGTGCGCTCGACGTCGCCACAGCCACATCGGCCGACCGTTGCATAATTCGTGCGTTTTGATTGCCGACGGCACGATCCAGGCGACGGGCGACAAATGCCTGTTGCCTACCTACGACGTCTTTGATGAAGATCGCTATTTCCAGCCTGCGGGTGCTCCGACGCTGGCAGAATTCAATGGCGTCAAAATCGGCTTGACGATCTGCGAGGATTGTTGGAACGACAAGGATTTTTGGGTGGATCGGAAGTATGGTTTCGATCCGGTCGAAGACCTCGTGCAGCGCGGCGCGGATCTGATTGTCAATCTCTCGGCGTCTCCGTTTAATATCGGCAAACTTGCAGTGAAAATGTCGATGCTGGGCGCTTTGGCGAAGAAGCACAGCCGTCCGTTGGTTTACGTCAATCAAGTCGGCGGGAACGACGATCTGGTTTTCGACGGACGATCCATGGCGTTCGGCGCAAATGGCACTATTCTCGCAGTTTGCGACGCGTTTGAAGAGAG
>JANXLS010000929.1 GCA_025355035.1 Planctomycetota bacterium
CACTCGTTATCGTACCAGCTCACGACTTTGATCAGGTTCTTCTGGACGACGTTTGTGCTGAGCGAATCGACAATCGAGCTGTGTGAATCGTGGACGATGTCGCTGCTGACGATCGGGTCGACCGTGTAGCCGAGGATGCCCTTCATCGGGCCTTCGCTGGCGGCCTTGAGCGCGGCGTTGACCTCGGCGATCGTCGTTTCTTTTTCGACTTCAATCGCGCAGTCGATCAACGAACCGGTCGGAACCGGGACGCGGAACGAGATGCCTTCGATCTTGCCCTTGAGGTCCGGAATGACTTCGCTGATGGCCTTGCTCATTCCCGTGCTGGTCGGAATGATGTTGATCGCAGCGGCTCGGGCGCGGCGCATGTCTTCGTGAATCAAATCGTTGACCTTCTGGTCGTTCGTGTACGCGTGGATCGTCGTCACGAGACCCTTGACGATCTTGAAGTTGTCGTGCAACACCTTCATGACCGGCGCAGTGCAGTTGGTCGTGCAGCTGGCGTTGGAGAACGTGAGGTGCTCCGGTTTCAGGCTCTTTTCGTTGACACCGAAAACGATCGTGGCGTCGACGCCGTCTTTCGACGGAGCGCTGAGCAATACTTTCTTGGCGCCGGCCGTCAAATGGTCGCCGTATCCGCCCTTGTCGCTGTTGCGCGCGGTGAAGATGCCGGTGCACTCTGCGGCGATTGCGACTTCCAATTTTCCCCACGGCAAGTCTTTCGGTGAGCGGCACTTGCTGACGGGAATTTTCACACCGTTGACGACGATGTTGTCGCCGTCGGCATGAACTTCGCCCGGGAAGCGACCGTGCACGGAATCGTACTTCAGCAAATGAGCCAAGTGTTTCGCGTCGCCGAGGTCATTGATGCCGACGACATCAAAATCCTTCGGGCGAGTGGCAAGCACTCGAAAGAACAAACGTCCAATGCGGCCGAAGCCGTTGATACCGACTCGAATTCCCATCTTTTCCTCCCACAGGTGCACAACCGCGCCTTGTCAACTACGGCGTTGATTCGGGGCGGAATAATCTTTTTAGCACCGATATCTTAACGAAAGCGCACGGCAAGTCAATACGTCAGGTTGGGATGAAATCAGGGATTCGTTACAGTGTTGCCACACCCTATTGATGATGCTCCCTACGATCGAAAAACACAGTCTCTCGATTCTTACTTTTTCACGTGACTCAAGGCATTGCAGCGGTTGAATCCAGCATGGGCATACTGTACCCCACCCTTCCCGCGCGATGTACGCGCTTTCTGCTGGGTTGCGCTGCGTTTGGAGCCCTGATCGGCGGCATTTACGGGATGTTTCACGACCAGGTCAGCTACTCCATCTCGCCCGAATACTTTTCCAAAATGAAGTTCCACCAATTCGCCTACGCCAATTTCGGCTGGTCGCCTCGCGTGTTTGTCGCCGAGGTCGGCTTCCTTGCCAGTTGGTGGGTGGGGATGATCGCGGGTTGGATTCTGGGTCGCGTCGCTGTGCGAAAACAACTCGCAGGGGACGTGCAGAAACGAATGTTGAAAGCCTTCGCGATCTTGATCGGCGTGGCAGCAACCAGCGGCTTGATCGGCATCTCGCTGGGTATCGTCTTAACGCGCGGCGACGGTGTCGCAGACTGGAACGAGTGGCGTGACGACCTGCGTTTGGATCACGTCCGCAAATTTGCAATCGTCGCGTATTTGCACGGAGCCAGCTACATCGGCGCGGTGCTGGGGTTGATCGTTGCAACGCTGTATCTTGTTCGACACGCACCGGCGGACGCGCACCCATGAGCTACCCCAATTGGAAGCGAGGCCTGAAATGGGGTGGCGTCGCCGGGACCGTTGCTGCTGCGCTCTGGCTTGGCAGCGCACTACTGCTTTCAGTATTGGAAGCGCCGACAGACGTCGCACTGTCGCGCGGGTATTGGGCCTTGTGGATGCACGGGCCTGTCGTGGCGTTCTGTTTTTGTTTCGTCGGCTGTTGGACCACGCTGCTCGTCGCATTACGCCCGGAATTTCCAAGGAAAAAATCCGATTGAACACGTCACGTCACTTCTCGGGAACGCCCGCGCTCAGAGCTTTTGTGGGTTTGAAATAGCGATCGCGCAATGTCAACACGGGCATTTCAACCAACTTCGCCATGACCAATCCAAGCGCCAATCCCAAAGCGTTTTGAGCTGCGATCAGCACATAATAATTCCGCCCGTCAGCTGACATGTAGCGGGACAAAACGTACATCAGCGGAAAATGCCAGAGGTAGATCGAATACGAATTCTGTCCGATATACGACAAGAAATCCGTCGCGCGATCCGCAACGACACCCCACGATTTCCACGGATGATACAGCGTAAACAACAGCAGACATCCGAAGCCCAGATACATGGACGTGAATCCCGGTATGATCATCATCGTGTCCGTCTCTTCGAAGACCAGACAGGGTGACACCAGAACCAGCCCGACGATGCCGAACGCGAGCGTGTGCTCCTTCACCCATTTCAAAAACGTATTTGGGCGGAATTTTACGAAGTACGCCAAAATTACACCAAAAAAAAGCGAGTCGATGCGCAGATGCGTGTAACACCCGGCGGCGAATCGTTCATCCATTGTTCGCTCCCGCCCTGTCATATAGAGGTAGCGCAGCGCCAAACACGTTGCGAACACGGCGCAACAGATCCAGACAATCGGCACGAAACGGTCGTTCCAATCAATGCCCGAACGAAGGCGCGGATACACTTTCAGAATCAGATAAATAATGATGCCCAGCGCGATGTAAAAATGTTCTTCCACCGCCAGCGACCAGACATGCACCCAGATGTAACCGAAGTAATTCTGAACAAAGAAAATTTCGCTGAGGATCGTGTGCGTTTCAACCGGTTCGTGAGGGAGCAGCCCGTTGTGAATCCAATTCATATCCGCATAACACAACGCCAGCGAACACAGCAGCATGAAGTAAAACGCGGGATAAATCTTCAGCCCGCGACGAATGTAAAACCGGCCGAATTGAATCGTGCCGCCGGCGTTCACGAATTCATTGAACATCAAACTCGAAACAAGAAACCCGCTCAACACAAAGAACAACGCCACGCCCGCCCAGCCCGTCTTCTCCCAAAGCCGCAGGCCCTTGTAGACGACGCCGGGCAAATTGCTTGGAACCGGAGGCGACATGTGCCGACCGAACGTCATGAACACGGCGATGGCGCGCAGAACGTCAAGCGCCTTGTTGCGGGCCACCATGGGCGGGTCTCCTTCGATTTATTATCGCATAAGCATGCCCTGCGTTCATACTTTCGGAATTGTAATCTAACGGGAGTGATTTGCGAGTGCGACGATTCTGGACGATCGCATGATGAGTGCTCTTGAGCCGCGCGTTCAAGTTCCCGTACGCAACCAAGTCGAGATGAATCCCGCCGATCTCCGGGACGCGGAACGACGGACGATATATATATATATGCAAGTGACGTTGCAGTATTAGCGTGTGAACTTTAACGGGCCGTAAATTGAATGGAGCCTCAGCTCATGATGATGATTAAATTCCGCTGCGCTGCGCCGAAATGGGCTGGGACGGGCAGCGCAAAGCGGGCGGGTGGTTGTGCACGCCCAACCCGGAGTTGCGGAATGAAATTTTAAAATAAGGGTACGATTGGCGATGCTCGTTCGTCTTATTAGGGTTAAATATTATCGAGTTGATGTGCCGGACCATTGATATATATACAACAAAAGGCACAATGTGCATTTTGTGGAACAGATATAGTGATGGAATTCTGCTGTGGCGGGCTGAAGTCGGGAAAGAATGCACATACGTCAGGACGAATAAGACCCTCATATATTGGTGGAGCGGTGCGAATTATGAAACAGGTTATTGGACTTGCTTTGCTTTTTGTCAGCGCTCAGCTTTGTGCGGCTGACTTGCCTGCGGCTCCGGAACCTCGGGGGCGGACTGAATTCGATGTTGTGCTGCAAAAAGCTGCGCCGGCGATTGCGATCGAGAAACTTCGGCCGCTTCATATTCTGCTTTTGGCGGGGAAGAAAGATCATGGGGTCGGGGAGCACGATTATCCGTTGTGGCAGAAGAATTGGACGCCGTTGGTTTCGAAATTGCCGAAGGTGACGGTGGATGTGGCATTTACGTGGCCGACGCCGGAACAGATTAAGGCGGCGGATCTGATTGTTATTTTTCTGCACACGAAGTGGGATGACAACCAACTGAAGGACATCGACTCCGTCTTTGCGCGGGGTGGCGGCGTGGTGCTGTTGCATTGGGCTGTTGGGGCGAAAGAAGAGCCGGAGAAATTTGCTGAGCGCTTTGGGCTGGCTTACACGTCCGGCGCTTATCGGCATGGGGTGGTAGATTTGAAGTTGACACCGGTGGCGGATAATCCCATCACGCGCGGCTTTCCGGCAATGCTGTCGCTATTGGACGAAGCGTATTGGCCGATGGTGGGCGACGAATCGAAAGTCAACGTCATCGCGTCGGCTGACGAGATTGCGACGAAGGGTTCGCCGCTGAAGAAAACGTTTCCGCAGATTTGGACGAAACAGCACGAGAAAGGGCGGGCGTTCTGTATGGTGCCGGGTCATTACAATTGGAGTTTCAACGATCCGTATTTTCGGTTGATGCTGCTGCGCGGGATGGCGTGGGCTGCCGGGGAAGAAGCGCAGCGCTTTGATGCGCTGGCAATGGACGGGGTGGAATTCAAGAAAGAGTGAGGAGCTGGGACAATACGGATTCCTGCCTTTCCGCGATGATGTCAAAGGGGAGACAGGATCCATTTCGGCTGCAGGATTGAAAAAAGCAAACGATGAGGTATTGGAATCGGCTCAACGTCCGAAAATAACGGGGTTTGACCGACAAAAGGATTGAATCCGAGCAAAAGTCGGATAATATAGATACGCCTTATCGCAATAAACGTTAAAACGATTTGAAAGCCTCGAAAGGGTGTTTGATATGTCCGTTCCATTTAAGCAAATGTGGACTGTTGCTAGTTACGTGCTGGGTAAGAAGTTAAGTGGCGTCAAGCGCTACCCTCTGGTGCTGATGCTTGAGCCGTTGATGCGCTGCAATTTGGCTTGCGCCGGCTGCGGAAAGATTCAGTATCCCGGCCACATTCTCCGCAAAAATCTCACGCCCGAACAGTGCTTCCAGGCAGTCGATGAATGCGGCGCGCCGATGGTCAGTATTCCTGGCGGCGAACCGCTGATGCACCCCGAGATCGTGCAAATCGTCGAAGGCCTCGTTAAGCGCAAGAAGTACATTTATCTCTGCACCAACGCTATTTTGCTCGAAGAAATGCTGCCCAAATTCACGCCCAGCACGTACCTGACATTCTCCATCCACATGGACGGACCGAAGAAAGAACACGACATCGCCGTGTGTAAGGAAGGCGTCTACGACGTCGCTGTCAGCGCGATAAAGGCTGCGGTCAAAAAGGGCTTCCGCGTCACGACGAACACGACGCTTTTCGATGGTGCCGATGCCGGGCACTACCACCAGTTCTTCGATGACATGATGGCTCTGGGTGTCGAAGGCATGATGCTCTCGCCAGGCTACAGCTACCAGAAAGCGCCCGATCAGGAGCATTTTTTGCAGCGCCAAAAGACACAGAAACTGTTCCACGATTTGTTGGAGCATCGCAAGAAGACCTGGAAGTTCAATTTGTCACCGCTATTCCTCGAATTCCTTCAGGGCAACGTCGATTTCGAATGCACGCCCTGGGGAAATCCGACGTACAACATTTTCGGCTGGCAGAAGCCGTGTTATCTGCTGCAGGAAGGTTACGTCCAGACGTTCAAGGAACTGATCGATAGCACAGAGTGGGACAGCTACGGTCGCAAGAGCGGCAACGAAAAGTGCAAAGACTGCATGGTGCATTGCGGCTATGAACCGACAGCCGTCGATGACACGTTCGGCTCGTTGGGCGGATTCGTCCGCACGGCGAAGGCGGCGATGGCGCACGGGCTGTAGGACGGAATTCACCGCGAAAGAACGCGGAGAACGCGGAGGAAAAGCGAAGCAAACTGTTTCGGTGAACTTGGCGATTTCTGCGCTCTCTGGCGGCAAAAAAAGCATATTACAAAAGGATCGACACGTGGCCGAAGAACAGAAATCGCTTGAGAAATGGACTCCGACTCTGGCGTCGAAAAATGAATTGTACGATGCGCTTGAAAAGGCGTTCGATTACCGCGGCGATATCACAATCACGATGAAAGACGAGAAGAAGATCGTCGGCTACGTCTTCAATCGCGAATCGAAAGTTGAAGAACCGTACGCGGAGCTTTTTCCGTCGGACAAGGACGAAAAGATCAAGGTGTTTTACAAGGACATCGCGGGGCTGTTTTTCTCTGGAGTCGATACCGCAGCGGGCAAATCGTGGGCGGTGTGGGTCGAAAAACAGAAGGCCAAAGAAGCCGCTGGCGCGCAGTAAATTCCGCCGGGAGTTGCTCTTTCTATGTGCGGATTCACAGGACTTTTCCGTTGGGACGGGCTCGCGCCGGATGACGTTTCCAATGTTGCGCGAGCGTCGAATGTGATCGCACATCGCGGCCCGGATTCGTCGGGATTCTGGAATGACGATCGCATCGCGCTCGGTTTCCGGCGACTAAAGATCATCGATCTTTCTGCGGCTGGCGAACAACCGATGGCCAATGAAGACGGCTCTCTGCGCGTCGTCTTTAATGGCGAAATTTACAACCATCGGGAACTGCGCGAGGAACTCGTTTCGCGCGGACATCGCTTCAAATCCAAATCCGATACGGAAGTCCTGCTGCATCTTTTCGAAGAGTGCGGCGAAGCCATGTTGCCGCGCCTGCGCGGGATGTTCGCGTTTGCGATCTGGAACGCAAAATCGCGCGAACTTTTTTTCGCGCGCGATCCCATCGGCGTCAAGCCGCTCTACTTCGCCGAACGCGATGGATGCCTCGCGTTCGCCAGCGAAGCGAAGGCGCTATTCGCGCTGGGAATCGAACGCGACGTTGACTGCGTCGCGCTGGATCAGTCGCTGGCGTATCGCTACGTCCCAGCACCGCGCAGCGGATTTCAGAATGTCGAAAAACTTCCGCCCGGCCATTGCGCTTGGGCGAAGAACGGCACGGTCGAGTACAAGCGCTGGTGGACTTTTACGCGCGATGCAGCTGTATCAAAATTGAGCGCGTCGGCAGCGGCTGACGAGATTCTGCCACAGCTTAAAGTCGCGGTTGAACGCCGCTTGATCTCGGACGTGCCGCTCGGATTCTGGCTATCCGGCGGTATCGATTCCGCGCTCGTCCTGGCACAAGCCGGCGGATCGCATCCGTCGTTTTGCGCCGGGTTTGCGCAGCCGGAATACGACGAACGCGACCTTGCCCGGGCGAGTGCCGAACAGCTGCATTCGAAGCTCGAAAGCTTCGATGTCCCGGCGACAATTTTCGAATGTTTGGCGCAAACCATTTGGCACGCTGACGAGCCGTTCTTCGACAGTTCCATGCTCCCGGTTTACGCGCTGGCCGAACGGACGAAACCGCATGCGACCGTCGTGTTGAGCGGGGATGGCGGGGACGAAGCCTTCGCCGGATACGATCGCTACGTTGGGATGCAACTGCTTGAGCGCTACAAAAAAACACCGCGCTTGATGCGCTGGGCCGCATTGAAATACGTCCAGTGGCGCTATCCGACCGCATCGCGAAGTGGCTGGGATCGGATGTTGCGCTGGCTCGAAAAATGCCGCGCGATGGAAGCGGCGAAGCACCATCCTTACGTCGCCGCGATGGAGCTTTTCAGCGCGGAACAACGCGCGGCGCTCTATGGCGACGCGATGCTCGACGCCACCGAAGGGTGTGACGCGCGCGAAGAACTCGAAGGCGCTCTGCTCCGCGCGCGCAGTGTCATGTCGGCATCCGAAACGGAAAACGCAAAACCCGGGACGCTGCAACATGCCGATCTGCATTCATACCTTCCCGGCGATGTGTTGCACAAAGTCGATCGGATGTCGATGGCGCACGGCATCGAAGTTCGCTCGCCATTTTTGGATGTGGATCTGATGACGTGGGCTTTGTCGCTGCCCGATGTTGTTCGCCTGCCCGGGAAACAAACCAAACCGCTCTTGCGAAACGCCGCGAAACGCATCCTTCCGCCGAGCGTGGCGTCCGCGCGCAAACGCGGTTTTGGGGTGCCGCTCGACGACTGGTTTCGCGGACCGTTGCAGAAGATTGCGCTCGACGCGTTCGAGAATTCGCGCTGCGTTGCCGATAAACTTTTCAAGAAACGGTATTGGGAGAAACTGTGGTCCGAGCACCAATCTGGGCACGCGCAGCACGGGGAACGGCTTTTCGCGCTGCTTGCAACCGAGATGTGGCACACTGTTTTTTTCTCGCGGCAAGTCCCGGATAAACGGCCTTCATAAAGGAGCGACGATCTACTTTTGAAATCGCCCGCTCACTCCCGCCTTTGCGGAATAATGGATATCGACCGGTGACGTGTACACGCGCCCGTTGATCGTCAGATCGGTGGTGATCGTCATGGTCGCATTCGTGTTGCCGAGGCCCCACGTTTTCGCCCACGTGCCCTTGTGCAGCAGCGCTTTGAATGCAACGGGTCCGCCTTTGAACTCGATTGTTCGGGTCGTCTTGTTGCGAACCGCCGGCTTGAATGAAAGCTGGATCGTCCCGGCACTCGATGGTCCTTTTCCTTTTGAGTCCAACGTAAAGGATACGGGTATGCCGCCCACATTCAGCTTCATGACAACGCCAGTGGGATTGAATTTCGCTGGAAGATTGGGGATAATTCCCGAGACGGAAACTGAGTCTTTTCCGCCGATCGAGAGCGAAACTTTGCCGGCCAGCGCGGACACGATCATGGGAATTTTCTTCAGCGAATTTGGATCGTTCGGGTCTGTGCCGTCCAAAATTTCGTTCACGTCGCTGACGCCGTCGCCGTCTGTATCCACTCCCGCCCCAGTGCCTCCACCCGGAGAATTCACTTGCACTTCCACTTTCGCGGAAGCGCTCGAGCCATCCGTGTTGGTGATCGTCACTGTTGCCAAATACACGCCCGCAGTGCCATACGAGTGCGACGCAGTCGCATCAGTCCCGCTTGATCCATCGCCGAAATTCCATGCATAGGTCAGCGCACTGCCACCCGCGTCAGTCGCGGCAGACGAGAAGGAAATTGTTTGTCCGACTAGCGCCGGGAGTGGCGTTGCGGTCGGCGCGGATGCAAGCGTGGGCGGCGGCGAGACGATGCTGAGCGACACCGTCGCGACGTTGCTGTCCGAATGGCCATCGTTGGCTTTGAAAGTGAAGCTGTCTGAGCCGAAGTAATTTTGAGCGGGAGTGTAGGTCAGGTTCGGAGCCGTGCCGCTCACTGTTCCGTGTGCCGGTTGGGCGACCACACTGTATGTCAGACTGTCGCCGTTCACATCCGTTGCGGGGAGCGTGCAAGCGACGGCCACGTTTTTAGTCGTTGCCAAAGAAACAGCCGTCGCGACCGGCGGCGTGTTGTCGTCATCGATGATTGTAAACGTGTGAACCGACTTCGCTCCAAGCGTTGCGTTGTTCGGCGCGCTGAGCGTGATCACGATTGTTTCGTCCGCCTCCATCAGCGTGTCGTTCACGACCGCGATGGAAATGTTCTGAGTGGTCGTCCCGGCCGGGAATATCAGCGTTCCGTTTGCCAGTAGGTAATCCACGCCTCCGCCGGTTGCCGTTCCGCCTGTGACGGCGTAATCCACCGCGACCGGGACACTCGTCGCCGCGCTTAGATTCACCGGTACCAGCACCGGCGAAATCGCTTCGCTTCCGCTGGACGCCGTCGCCGCAAAAGCAACTGTCGGCGTGACCCACGGGTCGAGGCGATGCGCCGGGATCGGCTGCTCGTAAAATCCGTATGGAAGTTGAACGCCGACGGCAATATTGTCCCCGCCGGTGCCTTCTTTATGCAGAGCTTGAATGAAATATTTCTGCCCGGCCACGAGCGAAATCGCCGCCGATTTCTGGCTCGCAAATTTCGTCCACTGACGGCTGCTGGTGTAGCCGCTGACGCTCGCGATTTTCACGGCTTTGGCGACGGTCGAATCAGCGCTTAACCACAGTTCGCTCGAATCGTCGCTGGCGATGTAGAAATAATAACTGCCCGTCGTCGGCGCGTAGAAATAACCGCGTATCCGCGTGCCGTAGTTGTCGCCGAAATTGGTCGGGCCTTCGAATACGGTCGTCAGTGTTTCGGTGCCGGTGGGGTTATTGGGGTACGCCGCGTTGGTCGTCAAATCAGTGACGTTCGTTCCGGTAATGCCCGTCCACCAGTCGCGCGTGATTCCCGTGCCGGGACCATTTAATGGAGCAGGCATCACCGTCGCCGTAAAATTCTTTCCGCCTACATTGCCACCGACGACGGCCACGCTCTGCGTCGTTGGCGTGAATATCCCACCCGGCAACGTCGGCGTGAGTGTGTACGTTCCATTCGGGACGCTGACGACCGCGTAGTTGCCGGACGCGTCGCTCGTCCCCGAGCGCGTCCCATCACTGACGACGACTCCCGCCAACGGCGAACCGTTGCTCGTGATGTTTCCCGTCACCAAATACGTGCCCGGATCGAGAACGCCGACGAAAACGGTCGACGTCGCCGACATGCTTTTCAAGTCTGAAACCGTGCACGTCACCGTGTAACCGCCGGATTTGGCCCACGATTTACTTTGTGTCGCGGAGTTCGTCGTGCTGAATGTGCCGTCGCCGAAGTCCCAATAGTACGCCATCGAGTCGCCGTCCGGATCGCTGGCAGTACACGTGAGCGCCGCCATCGTGGCAGTTTGCGGATACGCCGGGTTGCAGACAAGAGACGAAATAACCGGAGAGCGATTGTTCGCAAATGTTCCCATGTTCACAACAACATCGATCGACTCGGGTGTGGTTCCGCCTAAGCCGATCGGAGTGATGTAAAGCCCGGCGGCGGTATCGGAATACGTTCGTCCGATGGTGATCGAGGAATCATTCTTCCCGCCGCTTGTTCCCGGTGTGGTGTCCAGCAATTGCGGTCCGCCGTTGCTGCTGGCCCACGGAGCCCAGCGCAATTCGACGCCATTCATCAGCCAATTGTTGCCGGTGATCTTCTGTCGAAATCCGCCCCAATAAACGCGGCCGCTGGCGTCGCCGGTCTTCGCAACTTTGAAGGCGCCAATGTTCGTTCCCAGCGCCTGGTCGTGCGCATAAATGCGGTAGGTTCCGCTGGTCGTGATCGAGGTGACTTGAGCCGTTGGCAGCCAGTTGAATTTATTCTTCATCTGCTCATTGAAATGGGTCGTCGGATCACCGTTTCCACCCATGACCGTGAATGGATCGCCGTATTCGTCGTTCGCTCCGGCACCGATCGTCGTGCCGTCGGTCGTGGCCCAATAGTTGGCGTGGCTTACGCCGTAATTGTGTCCCAATTCATGAGCCGCCACGCGCAGATCGAATTCGCCTTCCAGCGCGCAACCTTTACCGCCCACGTAACCGATTCCGGCCGCTCCGTTGCTCAAGTATTTACAGCCGACGACATCGAGATTATAGCTGCCGTCGTTGTACCCGGCTGCGTTTGCCGCCGCTCGCGAATCGGTCATCAACGCCCCGAAGTTGTTGGCATAGTACGTCGACAATTGCGGAAGGCGAAACACCTGTGTGGTCGCGGTGCACGTCATCGACGTTTGGTTGTACGAACAATCGACATAAAAATTGTTGACCGTCGTGTTGATCAGCGTTTCGGCTGCGGCCTGGGTTAACGGTTCGCCAGCCAGGTCCGAAAAATCGACGCGAATGAACAGCACCGTCTTCGCTCCGATTGTCCACGATGTTCCCGTAGCGCCCGCCGTTCCTGCACCGTTGACGTGAGGACCGTTGCCACTCTCAGCGGAAGCGAGCTTCGACGCGAGAGCGTCCGGGCAGGAGTCGCAGCAGGTGTAATAAATCGTGTCGCCCGCGTCGACTGTAACCGCTCGTGAAACCACGCCTTTGACCGGACACACGCCGTCCGGATTGGCAATGCGCTTGGATGGATCGGGCAATTCGCCCGCAGCCAAAATCCGGATCGGACTTTCATGCAGCGCCATGCTATCGCCGATGACGATGCCGTGCAGTGGGATGTTTTCTTTTGTCGTCTGATCTTTTCGGCGACCGTACGCGTAGGCGTTGTAATTCTGTCCGTTCACGCTGACGGTGCGCGTCATGCTGGAACTTTTTCCGCCGGGAATCGGCAGGGATGCGGCGACCGAATAGGTGCCGATACCATCGATCCGTTTTTCGAGAAGCGAAGCGATTTCGGCGGGTAATTCCTGTCGCTGCATAAAAGTTAGAGCGGATTTCAGCGCCGTTTCGGGATCGTTCTGAATCAGCGTTTCCAATGCCAGTCGCCGTTGGGCAGCGAGCGCTTTTCCCTTTTGGAGCAACGCGGAACGAGACTCATTCGATGCAGCTTTTTGGTACTCGACGATCCAATTCGAAAACGCGCCAAACGCATCGACGCTCGGCGCGACAATGGTGGCATTCGTGGCTTCCTCGCGCTTGGAGTCATCGACGACCGGACGAAAGGTCGCTTGGCTCGATGTCCTGCTCGATTCGATTGTGGGCGCCGCGATCGGATTGCTGCGCAACGAATTCAGCGGCTTCAATCCGAGCAGCAGGACGACGAGCAACAAAACGAAGACAAGTGAGAGTTTGAGGCGAGATGACCCGGAGTTGTTATTTGGCATGACAGCGATTCCAAATCGATTCACAATTGCAAAAATAACTTATGTACTGGTGACGACGGCCCTACCCGATTTACTTCGTACAATGTGCACAAAATCGGATTTATGCGCATTTCATCTACTTAAGCGCCGCAAAACACGTGCTTTGAAAGGAGACTGGCAGTTGTGAGGGGCATTCAACGACGGAAACGGCTTGGCTCATTCCGGCCTGTTCATCGTCAAATCGCAAAACCAAAAGCCTTTCGTGGGCTGACGTCGCCCTGGCTCGCCGGTATCGGCGGGCGGGCAAACTGTGCTTCCGGGATGTGTCTGCTCGATGGGGCGGTAGACTTTTTCGCCGACTCGAACATCCAGCGGCGCACGAAAAATCGGCCCGGCGAAGACGAACGAATGGTACTCGCCATTTTCGCCGCACGGATCCATGTCAGACGGCAGATCGCGCACCCACGCCGCGTTCAATTCGCGCCCGACATCCGCCTCGCCTAAAAAAGAATCGTTGACGCAGCACAACACAGCGCGGAAGCCCAGTTCGCAGAACTCCAGGATCAAGTGCGTGGTGTCGTTTTTCCACAACGGAAAGACGCCATTCATCCCGACTTGAGCGAGGTTGTTTTCGCGCCATTGGCGCAGGTCTTCGAGAAAAATATCGCCGTAGATGACATGCTCGACGCCAAGTGCTTTGTAACGCAGTAAAATTGCGCGCATCTTATCGGCATATTCTTCGTTTGTGCTGCGTTGGCTGACGAACATTTTTTCCAGCGGCAATCCGATCTGTCGCGCCTGCTCGTCTAGCAATTCTTCCCGAACACCGTGCATGGAGACACGTTGAAAATGTGCGTTCAACGTCGTCAGCAACGCGACAACTTCGTACTCGCCCGAGGTCAACACCCGATGCAGACAGAGCGCCGAATCTTTTCCTCCGCTCCAACAAAACAGCACCCGCTTCTTGTCGCCCGCCATGTCGGCCTCCCGAGTTTTCGTTGTGATCGTGTCTCTGATCTGCCGGAGTAATGTACACGAAATGACGCGGCCGCGACGGCACGCTGACAGCGTTATTCAACGCTCAGATTCGTGCAAATAAAGTACTCGATAATTGGCTTCAACACCGACCAAGGTCAAGAAGACGAAGAAGCAGCTTGCTGGAATTAGAAAAAGCGCGGCCCACTGCAACCTCTCCTTTTTGAAGCGCATTCGATGATAGGCCCAGATGCTTAGCGACAACGCGACTAAGCTGAGCCCGAAGTAGACGCATTGAATCGTCCATGTGCTGAACCGATCGAATGTCGCGGGATTGAATGGCGTATTTCGCGCCACGTTGAATCGAAACAACGCGATGACCGCGGCGAGACAGACTGAACTTCCGATCAGCATGACTGTGTTTTTCAACATGCGATCGTGCTCCTCTTTTTTCGTCCCAAAACTGAATTGTTATTCACTCGATTTCCAAAAAAGGAATACACTTCTGTTTCCACATTAAACTGTGAGGTGTGTCATGTCCCAACGCTCTCTGAATATCCTGATCACCGGCGCAGGTAGCGGCGTCGGCCGCGGACTCGCTCACTGTTTTACCGCGAATGGGCATCGCCTTTTTTTGACCGACGTTAATCCTCAGGGCCTTGCTGAAACGGTCGCTTCGTTGGGCGCACATTCGGTGCGCGTCTCAACGCATCCGGCGGACATCACGTCGGCGGCGCAGATCAAAACAATTTTCGAATCGTTGGCTTCCCAACGCATCGATGTGTTGATCAACAATGCCGGACTGCAGTTTGTCGCGCCGGTCAGCGGATTTCCGGAAGAGCGTTGGGACTTGCTTTTTGATGTGATGCTGAAGGGCGCATTTTTAATGACGCAATCGGTGCTGCCGATCATGCGCAAAAATGGTTTTGGACGCATCGTCAACATCGGATCGATTCACGCGCTGATCGCGTCACCGTTCAAATCGGCGTACGTCGCGGCGAAACATGGGTTGCTGGGATTGTCGAAAGTCGTCGCGCTGGAAACCGGTGATGCCGACATCACGATGAACACGATCTGCCCAGCTTATATTCGGACACCCCTGGTTGACGCTCAGATTGCCGCGCAGGCCAAATCACACGGACTTTCTGAAAAAGAGGTCATCGATAAGATCATGCTCGAACCGATGCCGAAGAAAGCGTTCATTAGCATCGAAGAAGTTGCCGCGACGGCTGAATTCCTGATGAGCCACGAAGCACGCAACATCACCGGGCAGGCGATTGCGATCGATGGCGGCTGGACATCGCGCTAACAGCCCGTTGAAACCCAAAGCACCTTCAACTCTGCACGAATTCAACGAGTAAATCAAAGCCGTGCCACACGGCGTACAAAATTTCGAAGAAATAAGGAAGAAAGCCGCGCTTTGGGGAGACTAATCTGTCGAGCGAGGAACGAAATGATCGCCAAACCGGAACGCGCGTGAACGAACTTGAGATTGCGTTATTAGAACGGGCGCGGCGCGGCGACGACACCGCTTTCGAGGCCTTGGCGGAGATTCATGCGCCGGCGCTGCATCGCCTTGCGTATTCGCTGGCGGGAAACGGGCCGGATGCGGAAGATTTGGTTCAGGAAGCGCTGATGGGTGCGTTTCAGCGGTTGGAAGCATTTGAAGGCCGGTCGTCGTTCAAAACGTGGTTGTCGCGGATTCTGGTCAATCAGACCTCGCGATTGCGGCGTTCCAAACGCGTCCGGGAGGTGATGAAGCTGACGGATTTTTCGGAAGCGGCGCAAGGTCTTTTGAAAGGCATTGAAAAAGGAATAGAATTGACGGGCGAAGTCCGAGACAGCGAAATCCGTATGGACGTGATGGCGGCGTTGAGTGGCATGAGTCCGGAATTTCGCGAAGTGATTGTGTTGCGCGAAATGGAAGGCTTGTCGTACATTGAAATCGCCGATGTTTTAGACGTACCGCGCGGCACCGTGGAATCCCGACTGCACCGCGCCCGAGCGGAATTGAAGCACCTGTTGAAGGAATATCTGTAGCCGTTCTTAAACACTCAGGACTTAGCACTCGGCACTCAACACCCAGGACTCGATTTATGAACTGCACTTGGAATGAAAAATTGAACGCGCTTCACGATGGCGAACTGGACAGCGATGCGCGCGCGTCGGTCGCCGCGCATGTCGCGACATGTGCGGAATGCGCGACGGAACTCGCTCGGACGCAACGCGTCGCGCGGTTCGTTAAAGCGGCCACGTTTCCTTCAATGAGCGAACTGGGCATGGCGCGATTGCGCGACAAACTCAACGGTCGACGAACGCTGCGATTGGCGGGATGGTTGACGTCGGCAGCTGCGTTGGTGATGTTGACGTGTGGAGCTGCGTTGTACGCGATGCAGTCGCCGGCAACGCATGGGGGTTCCAGCGTGGCAATCAACACGACCGGCGAAGAAACGAATTCTGTTTTGGTGAATGCGGTGGTGCCGGGATCGGAATTGGCGACGGCTGCCGAATCGGTCGATCCGCTGGCTCTGGCAGTTCTGCGTGCGGATGTGACGAGGGACGATGGTCGTGAATAATCTGCGCGTCATCATGGTGTTCTGCTTCCTCACTGCGTTCTCGGCCGGAGTTGTGGTTGGGAAATTGTGGGAGCGTTCGGAAGTCAAGGCAGCGGTGGAAGTGGCGGTCGTCGGCCCGACTGCGCCCATTCCTCCTGCACCTCCGGTTCCACCGGTTCCGCCGAAACCCGAACCGCCTGAATTGAGTTGGCTGAAGGATTTGAAACTGTCGACTGAGCAGAGCGAGAAGATGCGTTCGATCTGGTCGGAATTAATGAAGAACGGCCCGATGAGCCACAGTCGCCGCGATGCGTTGCGCAAGGAGCGCGACGAGGCGATTAAGGCACTGATGAGCGACGATCAACGCAAGCAGCAGTCGGCGATCCTGACACAGTTCGATACGAAAAATGACGAAATTGGCAAACAGATGAGGACGGCTCAAGACACCTGCCGCAAGCAGCGTGATGAAGCGCTCAAAGCCATCTTCGATCCCGAAAAACGCAAGCAGTATGACCTCGCGTTGAAGACATACGAAATCAAATCGGAGGAGCTTTCGAAAGAATGGAAGAAGGCGTTTGATGATGCCGTCGAGCGGACGCGGCTGTTGCTGACGCCGGAGCAGCGCATCAAATACGACGAGATTCGCAAGAAGCGCGAAGAGCAACCGCACCGGCATTTCGGCCCCGATGGATCTGATCGCCGCATCGGCTCTCCCCGGTCAGAAGGTTGGAACGGACCGAGGCCGCAATAAAAATCACTCGCAAGACGCAAACGCGCAATGACGAACAAGGACTCAGGCGAATGCGAATAAAACAGTTTGAAAGATCGCGGTTTAAGGGCGCGCTTCATGCGCCTGCCGCAAGCAGTGGCAGTTCCTGGTTCCTTCTATTCAAGGAGTACGAGCAATGACGAAATGGACGAAGTTAGTATTTGCGATGTTGGCCTGCGCCATCATCAGCATGGCAGCGGTTCGTGCCGAAGACGCGCCTCCGGCCGGCGGCAACAACACAGGCGGGGGCGGCGGTGGACGCGGTAATTTTGATCCGGCCAAGATGCGCGAGATGATGCAGACGCGCTTGAAGGATTCGATGGGCGCGACGGACGAAGAATGGAAGGCGCTCCAGCCGAAGATTGACGATTTGATGAAGGTTCGCGACGCGGAACGCAGCAGCATGCGCGGCATGTACAGACGCCCGGGCAGCGGCGATCAGACAACGGCTGACGCGAACAAGACCGACTTGCAGAAGAAGACGGAAGCGTTGAAGGCTCTGGTTGACGCGAAAGATTCCGATCCGAAGGCGATTCAGGACGCGCTAAAGGGTCTTCGCGACGAACGCGAAAAAAACAGAGCCGCGGTGAAGAAGGCGCAGGAAAGCTTGAAGGAATTGCTGTCCGCCAAGCAGGAAGCTATCCTCGTTATGTACGGCATGATGGAGTAATAAGGTCGACGTGATTGATCTCGGTAGCGGGATCGACTCCATCGTTCGTTGCCAATTTATAACCGCTCGACTATCGGGGCGAAGCGCGAGCTTCGCCCCTGGTTATTGTTGGCCTTTAAACTACAATCCAGTGCATTCCATGAGACGGCAAAAAGTACCTTTATTCGAAAGCAACTGTCCTTGAACGAAACCGAGTCACTTGACGATAGCGTCGAAACTCCGGTCGCTTATGCGCCGGGGATGCAGTTGAAGATTGCCAAGGACGGCTCGTCGTCGTGGTGTCGTTCGACGGTGACGAAGACGAAGTTTGATTTTCCACGCGCGAAGGAAGGCGGCCCGCAGACGCTGGAATTCAACATTGGCGACCGCCATCCCGGCAAGCCGCGACGGCTCGACAAATATCTGCTGGAACGTTTTCCCGGCTACTCGCGATCGTTTTTGCAAAAGATGATCAAAGACCTGCGCGTCCTGATTGATGGACATCCCGTAAAGGCCAGCTGGCATGTTACGGAAGGCGAGCACGTTTCGGTGATTTTGTATCCGGGCGGGGCGAAAGTCGCTGAAGATATACCGTTCAAAGTGGTTTTTGAAGACGAACACATTCTGGCGCTGATTAAGCCATCGGGCGTGCTGGTTCATCCTGCGCGCGGACATAAGACGGGCACGTTGTACAATGGGCTGCTGCATTACTTCAAAGAAAAGCGCGTTGTTGATCCGTCGTTTCATATTGGGACGGTGCACCGATTGGATGAGCAGACCAGCGGGATTATGATCTATGCGTTGTGTCCAAAAGCGCATGGGGAATTGACGCGGCAATTCGAAAACCGGAACGTACGGAAGACATATTTGTGTCTTGCACACGGTCGCACGTCGTTTACTGAGACGACGATCACGGCGCCGTTGGGCACCGATCCGGAAAACATGTATCGCGTTGCGGTCGATGGCATCCGCGCCAAGACGGCGGAGACGAAGTACATCAAGCTCGCGGAGTCGAAGTGCGGGCAGTTTACGTTGCTGCGCGCGTTTCCACATACGGGGCGAACGCATCAGATCCGCATTCATGCGTCGGCGCTTGGACACCCGCTGGCGGGTGATCCATTATATGGGGGCGTGAAGGAGCATCCGTCGTTCGGCGGGATTGTCGCGCGCGTGTGTCTTCACGCGGAGACGCTGGCGATACAGCACCCCTCGACGGGCGAACCGATGTTGCTGACCGCGCCACTGCCAGATGATTTCGTGGCGATCTTGGAGCAAGTTGGGATTGACGCGACCCGGATGGTGAAGCGGGACGAGGAAGACGAGCGAAACGTATTTGGAGACTACGTTAAGCGAGTTTGACGAAGTACCCCGCAGCCCGCCGCAAGCAGATTTGTCTTCAGACATTTGAAAACCGCTCTTCTTAAGGAGTGCCGCCGCACGCACGAATTTATCGGACGAATCGAGCGAAAAAACAGCGTTAAGATGCTTTTCTCAAGGATTTGCCCACTTGAAAAGTGTGCGAGCGCGTTTATAGTACGAGTCATGATTACACGAATTCTCATAATGGCGATGATGGTCGCCGTTCTGGCTGGCTGCGATACGCCGTACACTCGCGAGCGGCCGTTGGCAGGTGCATGTATCACGTGCGCGCCGAAGGAACTGGCCGGGCTTTCGGAAACGGATTTTTTGATGCGCAAAGCGACGCTGGGTTCGCGCGCTGAACGCATGGAAGCGATCGACGTGATCGCGCGGACCAACGATCCGTCGCTGTACACGTTTCTGCTTGAACGCCTGAAGGTTGACGATGATCGATTCATTCAAATCCGCATCATGCACGCATTGTCGGATGCTGCTGATATTCGCGCCGTGCCGGTGTTGCGCCGCATCGCTCGCTGGGATGAAACCCGCGTAGGCATCGAAGCGATGGAAGCGCTCTACGATCTTGGCGATGATAGTATGGTGCTGACGTTGATCGAACTGCTCCGCCCGAACGAAAACATGCCGGAAGTGCCTGCATTGGCGTATCGCGCGCTGTGCCGCATGACGGGTGCCGCTGTTCCTCCGACGCGCCGCGCATGGCTTGTGTACTACCAGTCGCACCGTCTGGCGCCGTATGAAACGAAGGCGTTCTATTG
>JANXLS010000956.1 GCA_025355035.1 Planctomycetota bacterium
TAAAGTTAAAAGCCGAACTTTCAGCGCGTCAAAATCAATCTCGAGGACACTGAAATCGATCTTGGGGGGCACATCTGCGGTAACGGAATGATGCACCGTTTGAGTCGCGGCGACCGGTCGCGGTTTGGGGGGCAGGACAACCGCCTCGCCCATGGGCGCATCCTTGTCGTCATCCGTTTCGCCCAGCCGCGGAGCAAAGGCGTCGGGAATGCGGGGGCTCGATCCGGATGTTCCAGGATCGCTCAATGGCGTTGAATCCGGTTTTGGATTGGATTCGCCGGGAGGATTCTTCGGCTTCGAATCGTTCGTTTCAAGCGCGCAAAGCCGAGAGAGTGGCCATGCCAAAGCCAGCGTCGTCAGCGCGACGCGCCCGACTCTGCCCAAGCCAAGTCCCAAACCCGCTATCATGGTTTTCTCTGAGCGTCGTCCGACGTGAAGATCAGTTCCGTATCCGTTTTCGTCGAGACGTACTCGTTGTACGGAATCTTCAATTCTTGGCTCCAATTGCCGTCCGGCATTTGTCGGCGAAGACGGAAATACCAATTCTTCGGGTCAGGATCGCTGCTCTTGAATTCAATCAGCATTTCTTTTTCGCCAGGGCGAGCGCCTTTGCGCGTCACGGCCTGTCCTGCAAACAATTTTGGTTGCATCGTGGCTTTGGGACGATTGATCGCGACAAAGATGCCAGCCACAAGCAACACGCCGAAAAATCCAGCGACAGCCCAAACCCACTGCGGCAACCGCGAGAATTTCCCGCCATTTTGAGCGTCGTCGTTCGCCTCGGCTGCGTCGTTCATCAACGCCTTCTGTGTTAATCCGTCCACATGGGTGACCGTCGGATCCAGGCGCACACGATCACAATCCGCTGCCGTCGTCGCCGAAACCTGCCACGTCGGCGCGCCTTTTCCCGTAAACGTTCCCTGCGATCCCGTCTTTATCCGGGGTCCGGCCGTTCGCGGAACTGTCGACTCCGTCGGGCTGTTTCCTGTCCCAAAGTGCACTTGCTCCAGAGGAATTTCGTCTCCTCCCGGAACGCGTCCTTCCGCCACATCCAACACAATTTGATCCGGCACGATGTCCCACAGCGCTCGCGCCAGCGCCGGACAATCCGCGAATCGATCGTCTGGACTTTTTTCAAGACACTTATGAACAATCCCCGCCAATTCCGGTTTGATCTCGGGAACCAATTGTTCGAGGTCCGGCGGTGGCGTGTCGATATGCTGGCGAATGATCGAAATTGCCGATTTGCCAATGAAAGGCAATTGCCCGCTCAACGCCTCGTACAGCACCACTCCAAGACTGTACAAATCCGTAGCCGGCCCGGCGGATCGCCCTTCGGCCGCTTCCGGCGGCATGTAGTCCGGAGTGCCCATGATCGCACCGACTGTCGTCAGCCCGGAATCCGATTCGTCCTTCGCCAAGCCAAAATCCATCAACACGGCGCGACGACCGCACAGCATGATGTTTCCGCTCTTGATGTCGCGGTGCGTGATTCCTTTTTGATGAACATAAAAAAGAGCCGACACGATCTGCACGGTGTACTGCAACAGGTCCGGAGCGGGAATGCGCTTGAGCCGACGGATGGCATTCAACAGCGTCTCGCCGCGAAGCAATTCCATCGCAAAATAGTGGCATCCATTTTCCGAGCCGACACCATAAACATGCAATAAATTGGGATGAGTCAATCGTGCCATCGCGCGCGCTTCGCGTTCAAATCGCTGGGCCTGTCGTTGATCATCATGCGGTCCGCAGAACATGACTTTTAAGGCGACCGTTCGATCCAGGGACGTATCGGTGGCTTTGTAGACCAACCCCATCCCGCCTTCACCGATCTTCTCGATGATCTCATAAGGTCCGAGGCGTTTGCCGGGATTCAAACTTCGCACCATGGGCTCGTCGTCAGGAGATGAGATAGGCTCCGACGCTCCACCCAAAAA
>JANXLS010000959.1 GCA_025355035.1 Planctomycetota bacterium
AATCCGCCAGATGGCCGAAACCGGCTTGATCGGCGCATCGATTCCGCAGGCGTTCGCCCCGAACCATCCCGCGAATGTGACGATCGGCGTGAACCCGAGCAACCAGACGCCGCCGGACATCATCAACAACCAGTCGTCGGACCAGTTCTACAACGACGCGCGACAGAATCAGCAACTGTTGCAGAATCAGTTGCAATTGCAGAATCAACAATTGCTACAGAATCAACAGCTGAATCTGAATGCGAATCCGAATGCGTTGCAGCCCAATCGATAGAGACGATACAGGAGGACCGGAAACGGTCCTCCTGTATCGAAATTGTTTCACCTCACGACAATTGGACCGAGTTGGAAGAAGAGGTTGCCCAATATTTTGGAGCTGGTGTCAAAATCGAGTGGATGATCGATTCGTTTCCATCCAGCCGCCGGCACGTGAGCATTGCGTGATTTTGGATCAATGACCCTTACGGATTCAACTCCAAACAAACCAGCGCCGTTGCGTTGCGAACGAACAGCTTTCCGCCGGACACGATCGGCGCTGTCCAACTCTGTCCGCCCAACGGTTTGATGCGGCCTGCTTCGGTGAACTTCTCCGGCGAAAGCTGACACAAGACGACATCGCCGTCGCTTCCGCCCATCGCGATGATCATGCCGTCGATGGCTATCAGTCCGCCTTTTTGAAAGCCTTTTTGCTTCCACTTCACGTCGCCCGTTGTGAGAACAATGCAGCTCAAATCATCGGGTTCTCCGACGCCGTAGATGTGGCCTTCGTAGAAAATGGGCGAGCTGAAATGAGCCTTCAGCGCTTTGTTGCGCCAGAGTTCTTTTGGCGGATTGATGGAGCAGTCCAGAAGTTCGCACCCGACACCATAATTGCTCGACACGAATACTTGGTTGCCGACGGCTAACGGCGTCGCCGCGTTCACACCGTACGCGGTGTGCCAGGGCGAGGTCCACAGCGTCGCACCGTTTTTCGCATCGAGGGCAAGCACGTTCGCGCCGCTGAATATGACGTACTGCGCCTTGCCGCCGATCTCCGCTTTGACGGGCGTCGCGTAGCCAATTTGTTCATCTCCCCCGCCCTTCCAGATCTCTTTTCCGGAGTTTTTATTGAGGGCGACCACCATCGCGCCGGGACCGCTCGGGCATACTATCAGCGCGTCGCCATCGATGAAGGGCGACGCCGCGTAGCCCCAGTTGTCGCCCTTCCAGCGCCCACTGTATTCGGTCTTGAGATCGCGCTTCCAGACAAGCGTTCCGTCGTCGGCCTTCCAGCAGTGAAGGCGGCCTTCGCGGCTCATCGTGTAGACGCGCCCGGCATCGACAGTGGGTGTCGTGTGCGAGAAGCCGTACTGATTTTTTTCAGCGTCAGCATAACTTTGCTGCCAGACTTCTTTGCCGGATTTAATGTCAATTGCTCGAACGACGTCGCGACTTTCCGCGTTGTGATCGATGATGAACAGCTTGCCGGCTGCAACAGACGGTCCAGCGTAGCCCGAGTCGCCCAATGCGATGCGCCAGATTTCTTTTGGAGGTTTCGTTTTCCAATCTTTATTCGGCAGTTTTTCTGAAGAAAATCCGTCATAGCTTGAACCGCGGAAATTCGGCCAATCAGTCGCCTGAATGCAAACGCAAAGAAAAAGTGCGCTTGTGGAAGTGGCTATTTTTTGAATTTTGCGCATGGTAAGACGTCCAATTTCAGGGATCAAAACGTTGCGTAGTTCAAAATCAACGATTTCGTAGTCAAGCAAGTGATTGGCGATATTCTGCCTAGGCGATGCAAACAGGGTAATGAACGGCTAACATTAAGTCTATTTTCTTCACAACGGTTTAAAATATTCATTGCGAGTGAAAAAGCAACAAAAATAACTTTCACATTGTGCTTGGGTTGTGTTAAGATTAAATAAATTGAGTTCTATCGTGGTTGGAGTGCGGATGGAAACCGAAACGAAAATCGATTTTAATCCTCGCATACCTTCGCTGCCGCGCGCATCAGCTGCGCCAATGCTTCGATTATGGTATTGTCAGCGCTGTACTCACTTGCTACTTCCGCCCGGTATGACCGGTACAATTGCCGAAGACGGACAGCGCTACTGTGCGACATGCGCACCATTTGAGGTTTCCGACGCGCCCGCCACATCTTTGTTCAACGTCGCGCCTTCGAAACACGTTTTCACTGACATGATTCCCGAAACTGCAGGTGCTGCTGCCAAATCCCGCTTTAATACATCGTCTGCGGGCAAAGATCGCGATTCGCGAGCTGCAGAAGCATCTCGCAAACTCTGGATGGTCGTCGGCGTTGCAGCTGTTGTTGTTTTAGGCGGCGTAACAGTCGTTCACAAATTCAGTTCGTTAAAAAAATCAAACTCTACGCTCCAAGCCTCGAAGACTGATGAGTCCATCGTCGCTAGAAAAATTGTCATTGCTGGTACAGATTCGACGACAAACGCACTCAGCAAAGACAAAACGGGAGCGCCAGCCAAGCCACTCGTCGACGAAAAGGCGGAACGCTTGGCGGCTTTGAACAGAGCCGGTGGGTTGTTCGCACCCAGCTCGCAAAGTAATTCGAACTCAAACGGCAATACAGCACCGCCAGTTGCCTCTGATGGAGGCGACACGCAACGGGTCAGCGTTTCGAATCCACCCAACGTTCTTTCTGCATCGTTGTCAGAAAAGCAGCAGACTGGTGCTTCTTCGCTTCGTATTGAAGATTTTGAAAGTCAATTCCGTTCTGCATCCGGTTTCATCGAATCCGAGAAGTTCTCGGATGCTGACTCGCTGATCGTCAAGATTTCATCCGACTTTTCAAAAGCCGAGTGGTTCGCGCAACAGCAAAAGCGCGTCGTTGAATTCCGCGACAAACTGGAAGTTCAAAAACAGGCCTTTAAGCAGCGCGTCGATGAAGCCGTCGCTGCCGCCAAAAATGCGAAAAACAAGGATCAACTTGAGGCACTCGACCGCAATTGGCTGTCCAAGCGAGCGCTGGGCGAATCGACCGTTCAAATGGCTCAACCTGTTTTCGACGCGATCACAGTAGCGCGGTCGACACTGAACGCGGAGTTCGCGGCGCGGTGCAAGCAGATCGAAGTAAATTTCGAAAAACTCGCCAAACGATCGCAAGTTAAGTTGAACAAGACAGAATCGGAATATGCTCTTAAGTTCGTGGACGATACACGGGCTCTGTTGAGGGACGACTGTGAACTCCGCGACAAATATGCAGACAAATTGGCTGAATTGAATTACGACGTATCACAAACAGTCAGCCCCGAGCGAACTGTTTTGGGTGTCGAACCTGTTGGCAGAGGTAGCGCAACCACGATCCTGGCTTACGATTTCAGCAATCGGGACCAACAAAAACCGTGGAAATTCGAAAGTGATGGACAATCTCCTGACAAGAACCTGATGTCGTTTGACGAACGAGGCAAATTTCTCGTGATCAAACTCAACGGTAGCCATCCGCACGATCCTGGAAAAGGAAAACGCGCGCCTGCGGCCGTCATGCCATTCTATTTTGAAAACACGCATTGGTCCTTCGAAGCCGACTCCGCCGTACTGCCAGTGAGCGGCAAAGAAAAGCGAAATTCGCGTCCAATCTACGGCATCCAAATTTCGGACGGGACGGACATTATCCAAGTGTTCGCACAGGAATGCAAGCGAACCGAATGGGGATTCGGCGTGCGAGGCGTTAACGAAAAAACACCGCACAACAACGCTCTCGCAAAACTGGACGATACCGGTCCGATGCATTTCAGGATTGCGAGCGAAGGCGGAAAAATCGAACTGTCCGCGTGGGGCCGCGACAAGCCGATTCACATCAGCGCGCCGCCGAAATTCGAGCCCAAGTTCGTTGGGCTCTTCGTCGAAACGCACGAAAATGAGGAAAACGTCGCGGTGAGTTTTACGAACGTCACCCTGAAGGGCGGATTGAGCACGTCGCGCGTCAATGAACTTTATAACCAGCACCGCGCAGAGTCTGTCAAAGCGTTCAAAGCGCAACTCGCCTGCAAACTGCCAAAATCCGCTCCGATTCAACCTAAAAAATAGCGCCAATTCTTTCATTTGTGATTTGTCATTTCGTTCCGAGCGAGGCAAAATCACGCGTCGATATTCCGTTTTTCTAAGCCATTCTTTAAAGGATTTTCCATGTCGATTGACCGCGCTACCCTTGTGAACGCCGCAGAACAACGCCGCGAACTTGTCACGACGCTGTTGAGCGAACTCATTCAACTCGATACGGTCAACCCGCCCGGCAATGAAAAAATAGCCTGTGATTATGTCGGGGAATTCTGCACCGCGCGCGGCATTCCGTACAAGACCTACGACCCCGGAGCCAATCGGACGAGCTTGATCGCTGAAATCGGCACCGGCGACAGCCCGCGACTTTTTATTCCCGCACACACCGATGTTGTCCCTGTCGGCGAAGGCTGGAGCGTCCCGCCGCTGGGCGGCGTGGTGAAGGACGGCTACGTGTGGGGGCGTGGCGCGACTGACGACAAGGGTCCGCTCGCCGGACTGCTCGCCGCAGCCGATTATTTAAAGACTGTCGAAAGTGAATTCAAAGGCACACTGATGATCGGAGCCATTGCCGACGAAGAGCACGGCTCCGATCTCGGTCTCGATTGGCTGCTGAAGGAATGCGGCGTCAGAGCCGACATGGCTTTCGTGCCCGACATTCCCAGTCATTTGGAAGAGGTCGAAATTGCCGAAAAAGGCCTCGTCAACATCCGCGTCACATTCCACGGAAAACAGGCGCACTCCAGCACACCATGGGACGGCATTTCTGCGCTCAGCGCGCTTGCCGAAATGGTCTATCTCACCGAAGCGTGGAAACCGCATGGCAGCGACATCAAGCACCCGTTGCTGACGCCGACGACTTGCGTTGTCACCAAAGCCGAAGCCGGGATCGCGCACAACATCGTTCCCGGAAAAGCCAGTGCGGTTTACAATCTGCGCTACCTGCCGCACCAGACCGGGACCGGCATCACAGCCGAATTGCGCCGTATGGCCGAACACATCGCCTCGCGCCGAAAGGGAATCACGGTCGAAGTCGAAAACATTGCCGAACTCGCGCCTTCTGAAGTGAAGGCCGATCAACCCGTCGCGCAGGCGTTGTACAGAGCGATCCACGAAATCACTGGCAAGGAACCCAAATTCGTTGGCATCGGCGGGGCAACTCTCTGCAAACAACTGATCTGGGCGGGCATCCCTGCAGTCGCCTTCGGTCCTGGCGACCACAACATGCCGCACATGACCGACGAACGCATTGCAATCGACGAATTGGTCAAATACACAGCTGTGGTGATCGGAGCCACACTCAGGGCCGTCGGCAAGTAATCTGCCGTCCTAAATAGAAAGGCCTCTCTGAGAGTCTTTGTCGAAATCAAGGAAATCGGAACGCCAATTCGCTTCCAACGATCGCAGTACTTCTTTACGCTTTTTAGCATTGCGTATAACTAACAGAGGAATTCATTTTTTGCGCGGCAGGTGTAACCGAGGTGGAATAGTGACTCTGACCGGCATCATTGATGGCGGTCGCGGCGACTTGGCCGATGGCGAAACCAGACAATTGCGATGTGCTGACGGTGATGGCGGCGCCGTTGGGCAAACTGAAGGCGGTGGAGTCGTTAAGGTATGTGATTACCCGTTAGCGCCGAATATTTAACTGTCATCACATTGTTAAAATTGTTCGTCATCGCACAACAATCTTTTCAATAAGCACTAACAACATGCAATACAATAGTGTACTTTTTTATATAAATAATATTTTCACTAGCATATATATGTGTACTATTTATTGCAAAAGCGCCGGGCTCTCTACGCAAATCGGTTTTGAATGAAATAATTTTTTTTTGGTTGCATTTGAATCCAAATGCGACTAAAAAGCTCTGTGGATTAAAAAATATTGAACATTATGCGAATTTTCAGTAACCTTTTACTGCGATTCGAGCACAGGACAACAGTAAGAAATATTACTAAGCTGTTTATTTCAACTTCCAATTATTCGCACTCTCTGTAGCAATGGAGAGATACTCTATTCGGAACACGATCAACGTGACGTCAAAAACGAACCTCTCACTTGCACTTAACTCGCGCTCACAATCCTCCCGGTTGAATAAAATGCTGCCCATTGCCATGCACGTCCACGCCCGTAAAACCTTCACGAAAGCGACTGCCATGACGAAAACTTTCGGTTACATCGCCCTTTTAGCTTTGGTCCTTGGACTTTGCGCTACCGACGCGCGTGCCGCTGCGATCTCGCAAACGACCGTTCCCCTGCCTGTCGGCGTGGCGACCGTGAGTATCGCGCCCAACGGAGTAGTGAACCTCACCCAGGAAGGCACGTTGGGTTGGGCGCAATGGGGCTTCGGCGGCACCACGTTTATCAATCAAAAGGCGGGAGGATACACTTTTACTGATCAAACATTCACCGGCGGCCCGCTCAAAGTTGCCGGGAGTACTTTTGTTATTTACACGTGGAACGACGGCGCGAGCACTGCGACGTCGGTGCCGGTGAGTTCAAGCAGCAACCAAATCACGCAGGCGACCTTTCAGCAGATAACCACGGGTGTGGGCAATTCCGTTGGATTCACTGTTACCGCGCCTTCGGGCAACTTCGCGACGAAAACCATAAAGATTTATTATACGGTCACCAACAACGGGACGGTACCCACGATCGCAGCTGGCATATCGCTGGCTTTGACCAGTGCGGGCGACACGTTCACAACCGCAACCGTCGCCACACACCCCAGCCTGCTCGCAAACAGTGTAGCACTTTTCGAAACGATCATTGAAA
>JANXLS010001003.1 GCA_025355035.1 Planctomycetota bacterium
CATCAGCGATCCGCCCCACTCCACCAGGGTCGGGCACGACATCTTCTCGCGCAGTTTCCGCCACAACGTCTGGTCGTCGGGGGCCAGCATCAAGTCGCCGGAGCGGTCGAGCATGGCAACATGGTGAACATGCCGCGACCAGCCCGGCACGGTCAGACGAACATTCGCGACGCGGGGAGACTCGGGCGGTTGAATCTCGATGTAATCGCCGGCCTCGCCGGCACGGTAAAAGTTGAACCCCACGACGCCGCGGGGATCGGAAACGCTACCCATTAACGCATGAGCACCGGCATCGCTGGTGGAGACAGCTTCGAGATACAGAACGCGATTCTGTGGATTCACAATCAGCGCGATCAGCTGCGCGCCGACGTTGGCGATGATTTCTAATTTTGTATTGCGGACGACGATTTCGAGGTGGGGCATTTCAGTGGGATTGAGTTCGGCGAGGCCCAGCTTGGGGACGGGTTCAGGCGTTGCGTTCATTCGGTATTGACCTCCGTTTCGAGTTCTTCAGTTTCGGGTTCAGCAGACGTGTAGTTTTCGATGCAGCCGTCATGTCGCAAACATCGGACGGACATTTCATAGCGAGTCCTGTACGTGTCGATCTCACCGATCTTGTTCCCGGTGTCGTCGACTTGTGGCTTCGTTGAGACACGGCGAACGGCGGACGAGAGCGTCCCTTTGATCAGGAACCGGGTGCCGTTGCTGTCGATGATCCCGTCGCACAAACCACCCGCCAGAGCCAATGCTAAATGTCCGGCCTTCAGCGGCAGCAGCGGTCGGCCAATGGGCGGCGCGGGCGCGGCGGCTTCCCGAAGCAGTCCAGCGCGTAACGGTGAACGATTGATCGTGTCATGGATGATCTCGTTACCCAGGCGTGTCCGTCGGAGAGTGGGCACTTTCGCAACCGGATGCAGCGTGGCGACAGACTTCATGTCGTCGCACAGCATCGGCCACTTCGACGGCTCAGCCGCCCACCGCGGGAACGTCAGCCGCATCTTATTGAGCGCCTTGTCGCGA
>JANXLS010001032.1 GCA_025355035.1 Planctomycetota bacterium
CAACATTCCCGGCCTCGAAGCCCTCGACACCGCCGACTTGATGGTGATGTTCACCCGCTTCCGCGCGCTGCCCGACGACCAGATGAAACACATTGCAGACTACTGCGATTCCGGTCGCCCGGTCATCGGTTTGAAGACCGCGACCCACGCGTTTAACTTCACAGACAAGGACACGTCTGCCTACAATAAATATTCGTGGCGCAGCAAAGAGCCGGGATTTGAAGGCGGCTTCGGGCGGACGATTCTCGGCGAAACCTGGGTCAATCATTTCGGCCATCACGGCAAGGAAAGCACCCGCGGCATGATCGCGCCGGGCATGGCCGAACATCCGATTTTGCGCGGCATCAAAGATGGCGACATCTGGGGACCGTGCGATGTCTACGAAGTCCGCATGCCCTTCCCGGAAGACAACAAGCCGCTTGTTCTGGGCCAGGTTGTCGGCGGCATGGACCCGAAGGATCCGCCCGCAATCGCCAAGGAAAATCCGAAGACAAAGAAGACGATCGACAAGAACAATCCCATGCTGCCCGTCGCGTGGACCCGCACCTACACAGGAGCCCTCGGCAAACCGGCGCGCGTCTTCAACACAACGATGGGAGGATCCATGGCCGGCAAGCGCGATTTCGACAACGAGGGGATGCGGCGCCTGTTCGTCAACGCCTGCTACTGGGCGGTTGGTCTCGAAGATAAAATTCCGGCGAAATCCGACGTCGAATTAATTGGCAACTATGCTGACTATAAAAGAGGCGTTAAGCCGATGTAATACTGTCAATTTATGCGTGGATTTAGAGCGGTTTTCAAATGTCTGAAGACAAATCTGCTTGCGGCGGGCTGCGCGGTACTTCGTCAGACTCACTTAACGTAGTCTCCAAATACGTTTCGCTCGTCTTCCTCGACCCGCTTTCCCGGCGCGGCGCATCTTTGTCTCCATCCATTTGAAAAACGCTCTAAGGATGCTCTGCTCCCGCAAATCCAAACGCTTTTCCGCTGTATCTTGATCCGATTAATTGGCGTACTCAACGAAAAACGACACGACCCCACTGCAGAGCGGGGTCGTGTGAGAATAAGTCGTTTGACAGAACCAGCGAGTTTAGCGCTTGGAGTACTGGAAGCGGCGGCGGGCGCCGGCCTGACCGTACTTTTTGCGTTCAACCATGCGGGAATCGCGGGTCAGGTAGCCTTCTGTGCGGAGGCCCTTTTCGAGCTCTCGATCGTACAGCAACAGAGCGCGGGCGATACCCATGCGAACCGCTTCGGCCTGTCCAGTTATGCCACCGCCATTGACTTCGGCAAAGACATCGAACGCGGTTGTCAGTTTCACGAAACGCAATGCAGACATGACAGCCGCCTGCTGATTGCCCTGCGAAAAGAACGTCTTCAGTTCGCGGCCATTGATCACGATGTGACCCGTGCCCGGCCGCAGACGTACGCTGGCCGTCGAACACTTGCGCCGACCCGTACCCCAGAAATATCCGCCTGTTTTATCTTCGCTGCTCACTTCCGTCCCTCTCTGTTCTATGTCAATGTGCTGCAATTCAACGTAAAATTCAATTCGAACCGATGTTCGAAAACCCGGTGACGGACTAGATCGGCGACCACGCTTCAGGCTTCTGAGCGGCGTGCGGGTGATCGGTACCCGTGTACACCTTCAACTTCGACAGCATGACCTTACCGAGCATCGTCTTCGGCAACATGCGTCGAATCGATTCGGTGATGATCGTGTTCGGGTTCTTCAACTGTTCCTGGCGTAGCGTGCGAACGCGCAGACCGCCGGGAAAGCCGGACCATTTGCGGTAGGTCTTCGAATCCATCTTGTTCTGATGGACCGAAACCTTCTCGGAGTTGATGACCACCACAAAGTCGCCAGTGTCGATGTGAGCCGTGTAGACGGCTTTGTCTTTGCCCATCAAGCGGCGGGCAATCACAGTCGAGATGCGGCCGAGCGACTGGCCATCGGCATCGACAATGAACCACTTCTGCTGGATCTCACCGGTTTTGGCGGAATACGTCTTGAAGGGCTTGGCCTTCGCCGTTCTGGTGGGTGCTGCTGTTTCTGTTGCTGCCGCGGACATGGCTGTTGGAACTCCTCTTCAAACGAACCGGTACAAAACCTGCTTTGACCGAAACTGGTAAAAACAATAACCGCCCTGAAACCTCTGGGCGGGAAGGAAACATAGTATAGGGCGCGTTAAGGTTGTCAAGCCCGATATTCAAAAAGTCGTGCAAATTTTGTTATTTTTCCGATCAACGGTGCGTTTTGGGATTTGCACGAATCGGTCTTCGCCCTGCAATCCAACTCCATCGTTGAGATCTAAAACCTACTCCTTTTCCTTGCCGTTTTCAATCAAAAATGCGATCAAGTCGCGTAATTCCTGCTGCGTGAGTTGATCGACGAGTTTGTCCGGCATCACCGAACCTTTTTGCTGTGCGCGGCGATCAATTTCAGGAACTTTAATCTTCGTGATCGCGCCCGTCGTGTCTCCCAGTTGGACGACGCCGTTGTTCTCCTCAACAATGACGCCGTTCAATCGTCGCCCATCTTTGAGCACGAGTTGCCACTGCACGAACTCCGGCGCAACATCGCGCGAGGGATCGAGGATCGATTGCAGAATCCGTTCGCGCACTGTGGTCTTGCCGATGGGCGACAGGTCCGGGCCGATGTTTCCTCCGCGTCCATTGATGCGGTGGCACGTGAAACATTGCGCGCCGCGCGGATGGAAAAAAATCCGCCGCCCCGCCAACGCGTCCACCGGCGCGTTCGGCTTGGCGACCGACGCCGCCCAATCCGCCTCCGTTTGCGGCCGCGAGTCAATAAACGTCGTCAGGAATTGCGGCAGATCGTTGATCACCCCGCCGGCTCGAAACGCCAGGAGCAGCTGCTCCGCCATCTCGCTGCGCGCGTCCGCTTTGATCGTGGGAAGCCTGTCTGCAAATTCGCGCAAAGCCGCCATCACATCCGCTTGCGTCGCCGCCGCCCGCAACGCTCGCAATGCTTCGCGCTGAAGTTCCAGCGGCTTTCCATCCTTTAAAAGAGCCAATAGAAGCGCTTTCGTCTCGTTCGACGTCCCAGCCGAACGCGCCAATCCGGCAATCGCGTCCGCGCGAAGATGCAGATCCAATTTCTCGTCATCAAGAAGTGCGCGCAATACAACCTGCGCGTCGGGATGCGGGTGCAACGCCAACGCTCGGATTGCTTCCGTGCGCAATTCCGGTTCGTTCAAGTTCAGCAATTCCTTGAGTTTCGCGACTGTAACGCCGGGATGGTCGACGCGCAGATTCTTTAACGCCAGAGCGCGGAAATGCGCCGGGTGTTTGTCGCTTGGAAAAATCTGCGCCATCTGCGATTCGATGTACTCGCCCTTGTCAGGCTTGTCTCCGCTCAGCAGACTCTGCGTCGCCAGAATCGCTTCAAACAACTCGCGCGTCATCGGCATCTTGATTACGTCTTTCAACGTCGTGCTGAATTCCTTCAAATTCTCCTCGCCCACCCATTGAACCGCGGCACGACGCACGTCAATGTTTGGATCGACGAGCAATTTTGGAAGCGCGGTTATTGCGCTTGGATTACTTGTTTTACGCAGAGCAAGAAGGACGCCGAGACGAATGCGGGGATTTTCATTTTGCGTATTCTTCATCAATAAATCGATATCACCAAGCCGCGCGAGTGCGTTCACATTGGCGCAAAAAAGGAATGCATCCGGAAAGACCAAACAAGGCAAAATGGATGCGGCTGACGATTTCTCCTTTAAAAGCTGCACGGCACTGAAGCGGGTTTCGGCCGGCTGGAATTCAGTTACGAAGGTAATCAATTGTTTTTCGGTGTCCGTCGGGCGAGCTTTCACGAGGTAGGGAATTGGACGATCCTCATCAAACTCGGGAAGCTGCTCCGGTGTTTTCAACCGAATCCGCCAGATGCGCCCATGACCGTGGACCGGGTAGGACGCGTTTGCCCAATCGCTGACAACCAGCGAACCATCCGGAGCCGGAACGATCCCAACCGGGCGAAAATTGACGCCACCTTTAATGAGTTCCTCCGGATGTGATTTAAACGACGCGCCGTCGGGGATCAGTTTAAAGCGCTGGATTACGTTATCCGCCCAACACGTCACCAGCAAATCGTCCCAATAATTCTGAGGCATTCCATGCGTTTCGCGCCGAACCACTCCGCCGTGATCGCCCCCGCCTTTTGGGCGATGTACTTTCGGCACACCCGGGGGCATGCCACAGACGTAAATCGCGCAAGGTGCCTCGCCGGTCCCCGAGACCATCGGCAACGTCCCCGGCAATTCGCCGTTCCATGCAATAAAGGGGTGAATGCCTTTGCGACCGTACTTGAATTTGTAGCCGTAATCGCCGCCTTCGACAACATGCAGCAAGCGACATGGCGGGCGACTGTCGGGGTCGTTATCAACAGCGAAGAGTCGTCCGCTCGCGTCGAAACCCAATCCGAACGGATTCCAGAAACCCGTCGCGATAATCTCCAATTTGCTGCCATCGATAGCGCAGCGATACACGTTGCCACCTTCGCCGCCGCCTTTGAGCGTCATACCATCGCTGCCGATGATCGCGTAGGGTTTGCCGAGATTTTCGCCGAGTCCGAAG
>JANXLS010001037.1 GCA_025355035.1 Planctomycetota bacterium
GTTGAGCAAACCGTTTTCAAGCAGCGCGTTGATTGCGGCGACATCGCTGGATTCGAATTTCGTTTCAAGCCGTGCGAATGTTGCAGCGATTTCCTTCGCGTAACTTTCGGCGAGTTCTTTCAGCGAAGCGGGCGCGTCGTGTTTTGCGATAGAGGCGGCCATCCATTCGAGTTGAGTCGAATTCTGTTTGTGCGCGCGGTCGGGTGGCTCGGTCGTGATTTTGTGGATGGCGATGTAGCCGTCCGGAGTAAGGCCACCGCCCTCTTCGCCCGGGAAGGAGAGGGTTGAATCGCTGAATTCCAGATAGGCTTCGTGCCCCTGCCACATCTTTAAATCGAAGTGGATGAACTGCTCTTTTTCGGATTTGACGTGGTGCGACAGACCGCCGTAGATGGGGCTGCGGAGGACGATGAAATTGTCGATGACGATGCGCGCAATGCCACCCAGTCCTTTTGCTTCAACGTAAAGATTGTCCCCCGCGATTTTGAACGATTTCGTGCGCGCGGAGCCTTGCAGCTTTCGGGAAAGACTGTCGGACGAAACCCAATTCGCATCGCGGAATTCGGCGATCGGACGGTGGGGATCGGTGCCGAGAATAAAGTCTGGACCGCGCTGAAATGCGGATTCTTGAAATGAAATGTTTTCGGTCGCAAACGCTTCAGGCGTCGGGTGGGTCGTGGCATTCTTCGCGTCGGTCGACCTCTTTTCAAATTCGCTTCCCAGCGCTTTCCATGTTGCGGCGAGTTTCGCGGGCGGGATGGATTGGAGTTTTGACCAAGCATACAGCGGGTGGGCCGGATCGAGCTTGGGATCGTGTTTGATTTTTTCGAGCGCGGGGCCGATCCCGGCAGCGCTCTTTTTGAGTTCGGCCATGGCAAGCGCGAAAATCTGTTTCTTCAGCTTCGCGAGTTCGTCGGCCTTCTCTTGAATGGCGGTGTGATTGGTCACCGCCTGACAATAGCGCGAGCTCTTCAAGTATCCGTACATGGCGTAATAATCCGCCGTCGAAAGCGCGTCGAATTTGTGATCGTGGCACCGGGCGCAATTGAGCGTCAGGCCGAGAAACGTTTTGCAAAGGACTTCGATTTCGTTGTCGAAACGGTCGGCTTGATGTTGGCGGATATCGACGGGCGAGTGGACGTTTTCGCCGAGGAAATAGAAACCGGTCCCTACGACGGATTCGTTGAGTCCATCGGGCGTCATGCGCGGCTTTTGAACGAGATCTCCGGCGATGTGCTCGGTTGCGAAATCGTTGTAGGGAACGTCGGCGTTGAACGCACGGATCACGTAGTCGCGATAGCGATAGGCGTTAGACAGCGTGAAGTCGAATTCGTGGCCGTAGGATTCGGCGTAGCGCGTCAAGTCCAGCCAATGCCGCGCCCAGCGTTCGCCGTATTGCGGCGACGCGAGCAGCCGATCCACAACTTTCTCGAAGGCTTGGGGTGAATCGTCTTTTAAGAATGAGTCGATGTCTTCGGGCTTCGGCGGGAGGCCGATCAGATCAAATGTCGCGCGACGCAGCAATGCGCGCTTGTCGGCTGCCGCGGCTGGAGCGAGGCTTTTGTCTTCGAGTTTCTTCAACACAAACGCGTCGATGGGATCGGTTACCCACGCCGCGTTTTTCACGGTCGGCACAGACTGCGTTTTGACAGGCTGCCAGGCCCAGTGGGATGCCTTGCGTTTTTGGATATCGAACTCGTCGATCAGGGAGACGCTGGACGCGGCGGGTTGCGGTGCTTTTTCTTTCGGCCACGGTGCACCTATTTTGACCCAGTGCGTCAAATCGGCGACTTGCGCGTCGCTGAGCTTGTTGTCTGGCGGCATTTGCAAATCTTGATTTTTGTAGCCGATCGCTTCGATGAGTTTGCTTTTTTCAGGCTGACCGGGGATGAGCGACGTACCGCTTTCGCCACAATTGCATCCGAATCCGACGAAGCTGGCATTCAATTTTTCGAATCGAAAATCCGCCCGATCCTCGCTGGCGAATGTTATTCGTGCCACTCCGTCAATGCGAAAAAACTCAAAGCCAAGCTATTCGCCGATAGTCTTCAAGGACTGCTTAAAGGAGGCGAAAGCGGTACGTCGCTCATCCCCGGTCAGCCTGAAAAAAGCAAACTCATCGAAGCGATCGGCTACAAAAATCAAGATTTGCAAATGCCGCCAGATAACAAGCTCAGCGACGCGCAAGTCGCCGATTTGACGCACTGGGTCAAAATAGGTGCACCGTGGCCGAAAGAAAAAGCACCGCAACCCGCCGCGTCCAGCGTCTCCCTGATCGACGAGTT
>JANXLS010001052.1 GCA_025355035.1 Planctomycetota bacterium
GATCAATGGTAGTGCCCTATACAACCCGGAGCGGTGAGCTTTCGCGAAATAAAAATGAGTTTTTTTACGCGATGGGCTGAATGGAACGGGGGGCGGCCATTTGGCGTTATTTCGGAGCAATTGGAGACACCTGTGTTCAAAGACGAAAATTCATTCGTTTTAATGTATGGGAATGCGCATCGAAATGAGGGGAGGTTTTAACGGCTTTAACATCGCGTAACGCGAATGGGCGCGAATAATAGCGTAAAATGAATTAGCTTTTAAAAAGGCAGCGTGTTCAGGGACAAGACTGGATGACGGGGAGTTTGGGTTTTAATTGAATGAGTGATTAAACATATATCGATTAAATTTCTATTTTGCACGTATGTGCAATTTGTGGAACGACTATTGAATTGAGGATTGGGAGTGCACTTATATGAGTCGAATGGGCGCACATGTGCAAGTTGTGGAACGAGGAAAATTGACA
The DNA here is from genome assembly GCA_025355035.1 of Planctomycetota bacterium. Classification (GTDB taxonomy): domain Bacteria; phylum Planctomycetota; class SZUA-567; order H5-PLA8; family H5-PLA8; genus JANXLS01. Next base: position 467 of record JANXLS010001052.1, read on the forward strand.
AAGGCAAGGAAGGAGCTGGATGAGATGCACATATGTGCAACTTATGGAACGGCTATGAAATGGTGGATTGAGATGAAAACGATGCGCTCCGTGGAGTACTTCTTTTTTCTAGTGGCTCGCGAAAGTTCCGGGAATTGTGTATACTGCTCGTGAGTTGAAGCTTCACTGCAGCCATTTCTAGGAATTCAATTCCATGCGCCCTTCCCTTCCTTTTTTAACGCTCGCGATTTTGATCAGTTCCGCTGCGTTGTCCACTCCCATGTCGGCACACGCTGAAGACGCTGCCGCTGCAGCCGCGCCGGAGATCGTCGAGCTGACTCCGGAAGTCGATAAGGCGGTTGAACGCGGGTGCGCTTGGCTGGCAAAGAATCAGGCTCATGACGGGTCTTGGGGTTCGGAAGGCAGCAGCGGGCAGTACAAGATGGTCATGACGGGTCTGGCCGGATTGGCGTTGCTTTCGTCAGGCAATCAGCCCGGACGCGGCTTGTACGGTTCGAACATCACGCGCGCGGCGGAATATTGTTTGAAGCACGCGCAAAAAGACGGATTGATTACCTCCGACACGGAAGGCCAGACCATGTACGGGCACGGTTTCGCGATGACATTTTTGGCTGAACTGTACGGCATGGATCAAGGCGGCGAAATGGGCCAGCGCTTGAAAGTTGCGCTCACGGCTGCAGTCAAGAAAACAGGGCAGTCCATCTCGATCAATGGCGGCTGGTACTATTCGCCGAATTCCGGAGCGGATGAAGGATCCGTCACTGTCACGCAAGTCGAAGCGCTGCGAAGTTGCCGAAACGCCGGGATTGACGTCCCGGCCGAATTGTTAAACAAGGCTGTGAATTACCTGGTCAAATGTCAGAACAGCGACGGCGGCATCCGCTACTCGATTCAATCCGGTCAAACGTCCTCGGTCGCTTTAACATCCGCAGGCGTCGCCTGCTTCCTCATGGCTGGCCGTTACAACGACGAACACGCGAAGAAAGCGATCGACTATCTGAAGAAGAATCTCAATCCCAAGCAGACAGTGGGCTATCACGATTACTACACGAACTTCTACGGCGCTCAGGCCATGTTCCAGATCGGCGGCGAAAGCTGGTCGCGCTACTTCCCTCAAATCCGCGACCGCTTTGTCACCAGCCAGGCCAGCGACGGATCGTGGCGCGGCGACGACATCGGCAGCACCTACCGCACCGCCATTGCCACTTTGATTCTCTCAATGCCCTATCGCTATTTGCCGATTTTTCAGAAGTAGGAAGAGAGAGTGCTGAGTGCCACCCGCCGGAGAAAGGCGCGTAGACCCGCGAAATCGCATCCCCTTGTGATGCGGTGTTAATTGCCGCCCA
>JANXLS010001078.1 GCA_025355035.1 Planctomycetota bacterium
GATTTCAACGATCACCGGATCAATCTTCTTGACTGCCCCGGCCTCCCCGATTTCGCCGCCGGTGCCGAAGAAGGCATGGCCGCGTGCGAGACCGCGTTGATCGCCGTCAGCGCCACCAACGGCGTAGAAGTCATGACGCGCAAATTGTGGGACATGGCAACGCAGCTTGAAAAACCGAAGATGTTTGTCGTCACGAAAATGGATAACGAGCGCGCGAATTTCGAGAAGGTCGTGGATCAATTGCGCGAGGTTTTTGGAAAATCGGTCGCGCCACTTTTTTTGCCGATCGGCACCGCAAAGGAATTCAAGGGCGTGGTGGATTTGATCGACGACATCCACGATTGTCCGCCGGAACTGGAAGAGAAGGCGAAGGCGATGCACGCGACACTCGTCGAATCATGCGTGGCTTGCGACGAAGCGATCATGGAACGGTACTTGAACGACGAGAAAATCACCCACGCTGAGATCTGCCATTGTTTCACAAAGGGGTTGCTGAACGGAGCGGTCGTGCCGGTCATGTGCGTTTCGGCGGAGAAGGATGTTGGGATCAAGCAACTGCTGACAATTCTCGTCGAAGACGCGCCCAATCCCTTGGATGAACCGATTCATTTGCGCCGCAAGAATTCAGAGAAGCTCGGCGGATACGAAGAGCGCGTCATCGGGCCGAAAATCGATGGGCCGTTTTTTGCGCAGGTTTTCAAGGGCAAACGCGATCCGTTTGTTGGAAAGATCAGCTACCTGCGCGTGTACTCCGGGAGCATTGAAGCCGGGCAAAACGCGAAGAGTTCGTCTGCTCCGAAAGCCGACAAATTCATGCACTTCCTTGAAGTGCAAGGCAAAGACACTCACGAGAAAAACGTTGTCGTCTGCGGCGAAATTTTTGGGATCGCGAAGTACGAAACACTGAACTTCGGCGACACACTCACGACCGACGAGAGCGGTTGGGAGTTGACGCCGATTCCGATGCCGCGTCCGATGCAATCGCTGGCGGTCGTCGCGAAGAATCGAAACGATGAAGCGAAGGTCGGATTGAAACTGCGCGCGTTTGCGGAGAGCGACCCGACGTTTGTCGTCGATGTGGATCATCAGACCCACGAACTGATCATTCATGGGCTTGGACAAATTCACCTTGAATTGATGCTGGCGCGTTTGAAAAAGCTGCATCTTGAAGTGACTAGCAAGTCGCCGAAAATTCCGTATCGCTCGACGATAAGCGCGGTGGCTGAAGCGGCGTACACGCATAAGAAGCAGAGCGGCGGCGCCGGGCAATTTGGGAAGTGTCAGATCCGCATCGAACCCAACCTGGGCGGTGGTTTTGAATTTGTCGATGAGATCGCGGGCGGAGTGATTCCCCGGCAGTTCATCCCGGCGTGCGAAAAGGGCGTTGTTGGGAAGATGACCGAGGGCGTTTGGCCGGGCATTCCCGTCGTCGATGTTCGCGTCCGCTTGAATGACGGGAAGTATCACGACGTCGACTCGAAAGACATCGCGTTCCAGATCGCCGGGCGGGAGGCATTCAAGGACGCGTTCGAGAAAGCACGCCCGCAACTGATCGAACCGATCGTGAATCTCGAAGTGATGATCCCGGGGCAATACATGGGCGACATCACGGGGCATTTGAGCAGCCATCGCGGCCGCATCAAGGGCATGGATCAACTCGGCGACATGCAGGTCGTGAAGGCGGAGATTCCATCGGCTGAGATACAGACCTATTCGTCGGAGCTGAAAGCAATTACGGCCGGCGAAGGGTTCTACACGATGGAATTTTCTCACTACGATATTGTTCCGCACAATATCGCCGCGCCGGTGATCGCGGCGGCAAAAGCGCGGCAGTCGAGCGAAGTTGAGCGTTGAACTTAGAGCGGTTTTCAAATGTCTGAAGACAAATCTGCTTGCGGCGGGCTGCGCATCTTTGTCTCCATTCATTTGAAAAACGCTCTAAAAGGGGTGGATTCGGGCCGTACTCGCCTCTTGAGTAGCGAGAAAGGAGGCAGGAGCGCCGCCTCTACTTTCTTTAATTGTCGTCTTCGAATTTGCGGTAGGGTTGGCGTCCACCGGGCTGGCCGAATTCGAGACGGATCGTTTTGTCCGGGCCCCAATTTCCGGCTTGATCGCATGCGCGGACATGAACATAACGCGTGCCGGTTTGCGTTCGGGCGGTTATCGATCCGTTCACATCCATGATCCGCTCGGGCGGAATTGTGGTGGGATCAGCATCGACGATCACGGAATAGCCGGCGATTTCGGCGAGCGTTTTTTCAGCGGACCATTTGAAAACCGGCAGCCCTCCCTGCCAGTAACCGGACATGGGCGGGACCATATCGAGGTTGTCGATACTCAATTGCGATCCGCGAGTGCAGCCGTCTTCACCGTTGGCGCTGAAGACGAATTTATTGATGATGCGATCCGGAGTTCGTATTTTTGCATCGTCGAGCAAGGCGCGCAGATCGACGCTGGCGTGACGCCATGTGCCATCCGCGACAACGCCCGGGATTGAGCCGATGGAACGGCCTTCGTTTGGGGCGTGCCCGGCTCCAAGAAAACGGATCGAGTACCAGGTGCCGAATACCTCGACGTGCAGATCGACTTTGAAACCCGGATCCGCTTTGTAATCGAAATGAAGCAGCGGCAGTTTGTCGATGACCCACGGATTTTTATGCAGCATGATCTGCGGATCGCCGTCGTCCTGGAGGCATGTGAATCGGAGCGCGCGGTTGCCTTCGGCGGCGAGCGCGGGATCGTTCAGCCATTCCATTTTGCAATCGCGCATCGCATGGACGTGACCGATGTGCTCTTCGAACGAGAGCCCAAAACTGAGTTCCATGTCGTATTGGCGGTATCGGCCGCGCTGAGTCGCGGCGTGATAGGTAACGCTGTGCATCTCCGGGCCGGTCACTGCCTGCTTAGGAGCGTATGTAAAACTAAATACGTACGGCGTGGTTTGAATATTTCCGAAACGATCCGCGAGTCCGTTGATTTCCATCTTCATTTTTACGCCGGGCTGGAGAATCATTCCGGATGCGCGCGCGTTGAATTTGAGGACGCGCGATGCGGGATCGAACTCGACGAATTGTGTGACGGGTTGATCGTCCAATTTGACGACCATTTTGGATTCATCAATGCCGTGTTCCTCTTCAAGGAACACACGAATCGTCTGGCTCAACAGGGTGCCGCCGTCGGCGGGTTCCGTACGGGCGATGCGCGGGGGCGTGGTGTCGAGGAAGAAACGGCGATGCGCGGCTTCGCTCCAGATCCCGGCACCGTTTTTCGCACGGACGTGGATAAAGTTCCAGCCGTCAGTCAATTTTTTTCCGCTCTTCGCCAGTGCGGCAAAGAGGGGTTCGCCACCGACGAGTTCGTGTTTGCCGATGGGCTCGTTCGTCGGGGAACTGTCGACGCTGGATTCGAATTCGGTGATGCCGGTCACGTCGGCGGCGGTGAATTCGGCGGAGATGTCCTCCAGCGTCCCAGCGGGGACGGGTTGCACGCGGTAGATCCAGTAGTGCAATCCGCGGCGGCCACCCTGCCAGCCTTGATCGTGGAAACTGAGGCCTGCGATTTTCGGCGCGCGTTGGCGCGGGTTTGCTTTTGAAAAAAGATCGAGCAGCGGGATTGTCGAATGCCGCCACGCGCCGTCGGCGACGAAATCGGCAGGCGGACCGAAGCGGCTGGAAATATCCGCCGAAGTATGGTCGCGACCGTCTTCAACATCGACCAACAGGAGCGCGTGAAGTTCCTGGGCTTCGGTGATGAGATGGAGATTGAAGGGCGTTTCGCACGGGACTTTGTAATCCAAATCCAAGTACGGCCAATTCTGCAGGTCGTAGTGAATGCCGCGCATCTGGAAACCCATGGATGGCAGTTCGTCTGTCGCGACGACTTCGATGCTGCTCTTCTGACCAAACGGCGCCCACGGCGGCGCGTCCTTCGAGGCTTGAACTCGCGTGTGCGGTTGGACAGGAAACACTTTGTTCGCGGCCATGGGACGATCGCCAAATAACATTTCGTTTGGATTCGAACGCGTAATCGCAATGATCGGAGTCGCTACTGCTTTCATCGCTTTCTGTGCGTCGCTCGCGCGATAGATCCAATCGGCGGTGAAGCTATCCGGACTTGCGTTGCCAGCGCGATCCATGATTTTCGGAGCGATCGCCAGCGTGTACTTCGTTCCCTCCGTAAAAAGGAACGGTTTCTCGTTGTTGGCTTTGACTTGATTCAAATCGAACTGAAGAGTCTGCATTGCAGCATCGAAGGCCGAACGTCCGTCGGGGAGATTTGTGAGCGCGTTGAGCGGCTGTCCGTTCAGGGTGGCGGAGATCGATTCGGGGACAACGCCTGAACCGCCGGGTTCGTTGAATTGAACGACGATCGAATGTCCATCGCCATCGGCATCAAAGGGCCAGATTAATCGAGCTATGCCGGGCGCTTGTTTGTCGGCGACGCTCGCATCGAATGACTTCACGTCCGTCACCGAATACGTTGCGCCCGCATGGTTGCCGTTCATGCCGGCGAGAAGGTAGCCGGTGTTGTCGAGATTTCCGAACATCGGTCGGAGGCTGAATCGCGCGGGCTGCATGTAGCCACGCTTGCGCCAGAATTGCCGCCATGTTGGTTGGA
>JANXLS010001089.1 GCA_025355035.1 Planctomycetota bacterium
AGCCGACCACGCCTTTCTCGCCAGCGACTTTGACGAACTCGACGGACGCGTTTTCCCCGACGATGTCGGTGTCATCGGCGATCGCGCTGTTGATGCGGACCTGCGCCGACGCGGGGACGTTGAGCAGGCCGGAGACTTCGCTGCGGACTTCCGCGACGGTCTTTCCGGCCAGGGTGCTGAGCGTGAGTTGATTCACGCCGTGACGAACGGTGACGGCCATGTTTTGGCCTCCTTAAAAAGTGGGAACGAAAATGCCGCCGCGCTACATAGCGCGGCAGAAAAAGCTTTTATTTGCGCGCTGATGTTGCGGTTGGCTGGAGGGTATTACGCGGCGCGCTCGGCGCGTCGCTTTTCCACACGGCGGAATTCGGAGCGCAGCAATTTGACGATTTCTTCGAGGGTCTCATCGACTCCGAATTCTTCGCCGATGACGGACTGCAACGACCGGTTGATCCCAGCGCTTTCGCGAACCAGATCGCAGATTTCACCAAAAATCAAATCCCGCCGACGCGGCGAGATGCGGTTCAAAGTACGGACACTCATGATTGAATTCTCCAAACGGGGGCGGTCGATAAAGACACCGACACGCCCCCAAAGCGCCGGTGCCAATTGATTGCAAGGCGCGCAAAAGCGGGTTTAAAATCGAAAGGAAACCAGTTCAAATTGGAAGGGAAGAGCACAAGCCGTGCTCAAACTATTATAACGCACAAATGGCGGAAATTTAGCTGGAGGTACTTGCCGGCGTCACCAACGCGTCCGGCCGCATTCAATTGCACGGCATAGCGCGTTGATGAATTGCCATTTCCGGCGGATGGCGGGTGTGGCGTGCTTCGACGGAAGATTGCCCCGGCACCGAATGTAGTGCATGAAGTTTTCGGCGAAATCTTCGCTGGGATTTGTCGCCGCGTAACGGCTGATGTGTGTCGCCGGAGCGTATTCAGACCGGTCATTCGATTCGTGCGACCGGTCAAACGCTGTCGTAAAATGCCGGGAGCGAAATAGGCCCCGATGCGTGTCGGCGACGGCGTGTCCGAATTCGTGGCGGAGAACGTCGGCAAGACTCATGTAATTGCCCGTGAAGAAGTCGTGCAACTTCAGCAGCGAAACGCGCGGGATGCATATTTCGCCGCTGCCCCCGTACCACTGCCAGCCGTACGCAATGCCAGCCGGCACCAGAATGATCGGTACATTTCTCAGTCGAGCGTCCCAAAGACCCTGATGATGTAGTTCGATCGTCACTTTCTGCGTTGCCCGATCAAGTCGGGCGAGCGTGAGGATGTGGATTCTACGCAAGATCTACCTGTTCACTGTCCATGAAGCCTTTTTTCGATTTGCCCTTCGTCGCATGTTTCGATTTATTTCCCGCGATAGTTTGGCCTACTTCCGTGCTTGCGATTCTGCCTGTCTCAGTCCATCGCTTGGCTAAAATGACTCCAAGGTGTTCTGCAAGTTCGCGATAGGCCGATAGCTCCTCGCGGTCTAATATATTCATGTGGCTCCTTTCAACAAAAACGCCCAGCGTCAATGCTGGGCGTTTACCTTTAAATTTAAGTTGTCTTTGCTGTCGAACGATTTAGCCGGTTGTCTCTCCCGCTGACAACAACCGTTTATAGGCGGCGTGCGCGTTTGTCGGCTTCAGGCCGGTTACGTGGCCGATTTCCTTCCATGTCATTCCTTTTTGACGCATGGAAATGATTTCCGGTGCCCAGCGGTCCATGCGGGTAGGTCCGCCCAGCGGCACTCGGAACACACGTTCCATTTCTGAATGCGTGGGTAAGAACGACTGGGGAAGTTTATCGCCAAGAACTTCCGTCAGAATTTTCCAGGTATTGATCTGAAATTCCAATTCACCCCAGCCTTTCTTCTTGCCAGGCGGAATGATAGAATGCACTGTGACCCGATCGACAATTTTCCGGAGCAAGAGTGCTGATTGCGGCATTCCATCATTTAGCAGTTTCGGCAGGTTTGACAATTCTGCTTGCAACCAATCGGTGCCGGGCAACATTGCGGGGGCGCGCTTTCTGTTCTCCCGCGCTGCGATGCTCTTTTCCAATGCCACAATTTCAGTCTGCACTTCCGTCAACCGCTGGGTCAGGATCTGAATCTGGCCGCCGCCGTTTTCAACGGCTGTCAGCAAATTCGCGGATTTCTTCCTGGCATCCTCCAAGCGCCGTTGATCCGCAAGAATTTCCGCGGGCATTTTGTTCGAGTCGTCGCCGATGGCCTTCTCCATCGCCTCATAGACGACCTTCATCCAGTCCGGGAACGCAGTCAGGATATTGCCAAGATGGGTAAGCAGCGCATGCTCCGCCACTGCCTCCGGCGCACGATAGGCCATGTCGCAGGTGCCCTTCCAATGGTTGGGGCAGCCGAAATAGTAACGCGGTTTTCCGCATTGAAGCGTCATGCGCGTGCCGCATTTTTCGCAGTGCAGCATACCGCTGAGCAGCCGCTGTGGATAGACTTCTGTGTAGTGCGTGGTCGGACCGCGACGAGCCTGGCCGGGCTTTTGCCCGTATTTAGCGTCCAAAGTTTTGAACCGCGCTTGCGCCTTTTCCCAAAGCTCTGGCGGAACAATGCAGAGCAGCGGCCGCTCAA
>JANXLS010000591.1 GCA_025355035.1 Planctomycetota bacterium
TCAGCGGCATCGCCGAATTGCAAGAAGCGCAACTGAAGACCCTGGTACCGCTGCCCTTTCCGCTGGCGAGCTGTGCCGCGGCCTTTTGGAAACGATCCTTGTCGGACTCGATGCCGAGCAACGCGACGTTCAGGTCGGGCCGCTGGGAGAGCCATGTTTCGCGGAGATCGTGGATTGCCTTGCCGGTTCCGCAGCCGGCGTCGAGGACGACGAAAGCACCGGCCTGGATGGTCGGGAATTTGAATAGGCCGGCGACGGTGCGGACGATTCGATTTTGGGTGGGGAAGAATCCCTGTGAAATGCGACCAATTTCGCGCATGAATGCTATCTCCTTTTGAAATGCAACGCAAACTCGGATATGACACCACTGGGTCGAGCGGAAACAGACGTCCGAATTGCATCGGCACATATTTGCGGCCCCTTTGCCACGTCCGCTCATCACAATCATTCGAAGAAAACAACACCGATGAAATTTCTATTTTCTGCTGTTGCGTTATTGGTGGTCCCGCTGGCGATCCTTCATGCTGCGGAGATAAAAATCAGCCCGGTTTTTGGCGACCACGCAGTGCTGCAACGCGACCAAGCCGTGCCGGTCTGGGGCACTGCGGACGCAGGTGCGAACGTCAGCGTGGAATTTGCTGGCCAAACGAAATCCGCCGTGGCCGATGGGACCGGGCGCTGGATGGTGACGCTCGACTCCATGCCGCCCTGCGCCGAGCCGCGTGATTTAAAAGTCTCGGGCAACGTCGTCAAAGATGTGCTTGTCGGCGAGGTGTGGCTCTGCGGCGGGCAATCCAATATGGAGTGGGCGCTGTCGCGCTGCGTGGGCGGCCCGGACACGGTGGAACATGCGGCCAACCCCTTGTTGCGTTTGTGCCTCGTCCCGCACAACTCGCAGATGACTCCGCAGACGGATGTCGCCGCGAAATGGTTCGTCTCCGCGCCGAACGGGGTGAAGCAATTCTCGGCGATCGGATATTGGTTCGGCAGCAAATTGCAGAAGGAACTTGGGGTGCCCGTGGGCATCATCAACAACTCGTACGGCGGCACGGCGATCGAGAGCTGGCTGCCGCTCGAAACGCTCAAGAACGGCCCCTGGCCGCACGACAAGCAGAGCGATATAGACCTGGCCAAGGCCGATTACGACCGGCGCAAAGAAGCCATCAAACCGGCAATGGAAAAGTACGAAGCCGACAAAGCAGCGGCGCTGCGCGACCACAAACCAGCGCCAGCGTTTCCGGCGGGATGGCCCGGCGAATTTCGCGGCCCCAGCGTCTTGTGGAACGGTGAAGTGGCCCCGCTGCTACCGTATCGAATTCGAGGCGTGGCGTGGTATCAGGGCGAATCGAACGCGTACGCGGGCAGGGCGCAGACGTATAAAGAGTTGCTACCGGCGCTGATTCGCGACTGGCGTCAGGGCTTCGGCCAACCCGATTTGCCGTTTATGATCTTCCAGATTTCACGCAACCGAAAACCGCAGACCGATCCCAACGAACTCAGCGGCATCGCCGAATTGCAAGAAGCGCAACTGAAGACCGCTCAACAAACACCGCACACCGCGTTGGTCGTTACCGATGATCTCGGCGAACCGGACGTTCATTATACGAACAAGGAACCTGCCGCGGAGCGCGGGTTGAAAGCCGCGCTGGCGCTGGCCTATGGACGAACCATCGAATCATCCGGTCCGGTGTTCGCGGACATGAAGATTGATGGCGACAAAGCGGTGTTGCAGTTCACGCAAACCGCAGGCGGGCTGGTGTCAAAAGATGGTCCGCTTCAAGGCTTCGTGATCGCCGGCGAAGACAAAAACTTCGTCTTCGCCGACGCGCGCATTGAGGGCGATAGTATCGTGGTGAGCAGCCCGAAAGTACCCAAGCCTGTTGCCGTGCGCTATGGCTGGGCAGACAATCCAAGCGTCAATCTGTTCAACAAAGCAGGGCTACCCGCCTCTCCGTTCCGCACGGATGCGTGGCCACTCGTGGCGCTGCCGAAGTCGAAACAATAGCCGGAAAGCTGTTCGATTTTTTGATCAAAAAGATAGATGGAGAACCTTTATTGTGAAGCAACTCACCCACCATTTCGAAGCCGTCATCGTGTTGACGCTTTGCACATCACTCATCCAGGCCGCTGAGCTCAAATTCGCCCACGTCTTCAGCGACCATGCCGTCCTGCAACGCGACCAGCCGGTTCCGGTTTGGGGCTGGGCGGATGCGGGGGCCGTCGTCACGGTCGAGTTCGCGGGGCAGATGAAAACCACCACCGCCGACGCGTCGGGTAAGTGGCTCGTGAAGCTCGACGCATTCAGCGCCAGCACCGAGCCGCGCACGTTGACGGCGCGCACGACAACCACAACGACCGTTTCGGATGTCCTCGTCGG
>JANXLS010001142.1 GCA_025355035.1 Planctomycetota bacterium
CCCCCCCCCCCCCCCACGGATGTCTGTGAAAATTTTAAGGCTTTTGTTTTTGTTTGGCGTCTGAAACCGTATGATGGTCAATTCAATGCGAAATCTTTGGCGTGCGTTCAAACTGGTTCTGCCTCATCGCGGAATGTTGGCGTTGTATTTGTGCACGGCGATCGGGCTGGCTGTTTGCGGCAGTGTGCCGCTGATTCTTGCTCGTACTTTTATTTCACACCTTGAATCCGCTGGAAAGACGCCTGTTAAGCCGGCGGTTCCTTTAGTGCCAAAAGTTGTGGCGAAGGATAGCGAGGAAGATGATGGGGTTGAAGAGCCTGGCGCGGACCCGACGAAAGCGCTGATGGCGGCGTCAAAAGACAAGGACCTTTTTGGCGCGAAGAAATTCATCATCTCTTTTTTTACGAAGATCAACGACGGGTTGAAAGCACGGTTTGGGACGGGGCGGGACTATATTTACGCACTGTGCGGATTGATCGCGATTTTTTCGCTGCTCAAATCGATACTGGATGCTGCGAATTCGTACATTTCGTCGTGGCTGGCTCAGCGCCTGCGGACTGAAGCGATTGAACGCGTGATGGCGAAATTGCTTTCGCTGGACATGCCCTATTTCGATTCGCATCAGACGGGCGATCTGGTCACGCGGATGGTGTCCGATGGCGAAAATCTGCGCAAGACGGTGAAGATTTTTCTCGATTTCGCCCAGCAGCCCTTCATGATCGTGGCGCTGGTTTCCGTGGCAGTTTATTACGACTGGCGGTTATTTTTGATTGGCGCGATGGGTGTGCCTTTGATCATGCTGGGAATGACGAAACTGGTGCGCCGGATCATTCAGCAGGCCAAGCGCTACCAGGAAAAGACGGCGGATATCGCTCAGGCGATGCTGCAGAATTTGAGCGGGATTCGCGTGATTCATGCGTACGGCGCCGAGGAGTTGGAGGCGCAGGGGTTTCGCGGTTTAACGCGCAGCTTATTTAAGACGGGGATGAAGCGGAATCTCAACCGGTCGATCCAGCGGCCGCTGACATCGTTCCTGATGGGGTTGGGCGGAATCGCGGTGCTGGCGTGGGGCGGAACGCGGGTGATGGATCATCCGAGCCGGCGCGCCGTGGCGGATCTGTTGATTTTTATCGCCGCGCTGGCGATGTTGTACGAGCCGGTTTCGGCGATCATGCAGACGATTGGCGAGATCGCGGAATATCTGCCGAACGCGGAGCGCATCTTTCAGATTCTGGACGTAAAGCCGACGATCGCGGACGCGCCGGGCGCGGTAGTTTGCCCGAAGCTGTCGAAGGAGATTGTCTTCGACACGATCGGTTTTGATTACGGGCGCGGAGCGGTGTTGCGCGATTTCAAACTGACGTTGCGGCAGGGTGAGAAGTTGGGGATTGTGGGGCGGACGGGGGTAGGGAAATCGCCGCTGCTGTCGCTGATTTTGCGCTTCTACGATCCGACGACAGGGCGGATTTTGATCGATGGGACGGACATTCGATCAGTGACGCTCGCGAGCTTGCGATCGCAGATCGCGCTGGTGACGCAGCAGCCGTTTTTGTTCAACGCGACGGTGGCAGAGAACATTCGCTATGGGCGCAGCGATGCGACGGACGAGGAGGTTATCGCTGCGGCGAAAACGGCGATGATCCACGACGAGATCATGAGCAAGCCGCTGGGGTACAAGGAAATGTGCGGCGAGCGCGGCGGCGAATTGTTTTCGGGCGGGCAGAAGCAGCGCATCGCGATTGCGCGCGCGCTGCTTCGGAACGCGCCGATCCTATTGCTGGACGAAGCGACGAGCGCCTTGGATTCGCTCAAGGAAAGGTCCGTGCAGGAGGCCTTCGACAAACTGGAAGCGAATCGAACGTGTCTGATCGTGGCGCATCGGTTGAGCACGCTGGCGAACGTGGATCGGATTTTGGTGTTCGGAGAGCAGGGTGGGGTGGAGGCGGTGGCGACGCATGCGGAACTGATGTCGACGTCGCCGACCTATCTGAATATGTGGAACGCACAGAACGAGAACAATCGCGGCGCGTCGTTCGAGATTTGAATTTTTGTAACCGTTCAGTCTCCTTAGAGGTGCAAAGAACGGCGAAAGAGTTTATTTTTTATTGGGCGACGAGTAGGTCATTGAGCGTTGACAGATCGGTTCAGCGACTTAGATTCGAGTGTATGGCAAAGAAGACGAAACCCAAACCGGATGATGGTGGTGGAACATCGGTGATGAATGCGCCGGCAAAGCCTATTCGCCGCCCAGCTCCGCAATTCCATGTGATCTTGCACAACGATGACGACCACACGTACGAGTACGTCGTGCGGATGCTGATGACGTTGTTTGGAAAGACGGTGGATCAGGCGTTTGACCACGCGTGTGAAGTCGATGCGGCGGGCGTGACGATTGTGGATACGACGGCCTTGGAACGCGCGGAGTTAAAGCGCGATCAGATCAAAGCGTACGGAAAAGATCCGAACTTGGCGCATTCGACGGGGAGTATGAGTGCAAGTATAGAACCGGCGGAATGAGAACGCCGGTTCAAAGTTCAAAGTTATTGACGCGCACTGTTAAAGCTACGCATCCCTCACCCCGCGCTGAATTACTTCGTTTTGATGAAGACGTCTTTCATGTGGACTTCCATGGGCCCGCCGGCGTGGATTTGGAGACCGAAGAGACCGGTGCGATCGACCTTGTCGGCGGGTTCTGTTTCGGTGAAATCGACCATCATTGAGCCGTTGAGTTCGATGACGATGTGGTCGCCGTCACAGGAGATTTTGTACTCGTTCCAGTCGTCGCGTTTGACTGCCTTTTCGAGGACATCCGCGGGCGGTTTGACGAGGACTTTTTTGCGGCGGGATTCGTCGTACAAGCAGCCCCAATAGCCCTGGCCGACGTCCGCCTGATAGCCGAACATTTCGCGCGAATTGGGGACGCGTTTGCTGCGGAATTGCATGCCGCTGTTCGCGTCACCCTTGGGATTATTGACGATCTTGAATTTGAAGACGAGGACGAAGTCGCCGAAGCTTTCGGTGGAGGCGAGGAATTCATTGCGTGAAATGCCGGGGCTTTTGCCGACGATCTCGCCATTCTCAGCCATCCACAATTTGGCGTCGCCTTCCCAGCCTGACAGGTCCTTGCCGTTGAACAGAGGCTTGAAGCCTTCCGGCGCGTCGGCAGCGAAAACGGCGGCTTGGAGAACACAGAGCAGCGCGAGAAGTGCTGCGATTTTCGAGGACTTCGATTGCATGACGTCTCCTTGATGAGCAGGAAAAGCGGGGTCCGCCGGGGCGAATCGCGCGTCGTTTGGATGGACTTCGTTTGCATACACCCGATTCGAATTGAAAGGAGGGGAATTCAAGAGCGCGCACTTCCGGGAGAAATTCCTAAATTGGCTTACTGTTCTGTCCGATAATTCATTCGAACACTTCTTTAAGTTGATGAGGTTCGATCGTTTGTCGGGGGGCCGCGCGAGCGGAAATTGGGGATTGGCGATGACACACGGAAACGGCTTTAAGTTGATAATTTCATGGTTTGCTATTGTTGCGCTGATGCTGCTGCCGGCATGCCACAAGTCGCACGAGGGTTCCGCTAGTGACTGCAAGGGGCAAGCGTGGGAGGCCTCGACTTCCGCTCCTGCCGCGACTGAGCCCGTGACAATCGCTCACTCGACGCAACCGCAGGTCGTTCCTAATTCGCCGAACGTTGGCGATGTGAAACCGGTCGAACCGAAAAAAGTCGATACGATACCGGCCGTAGCGAACGTGGAATCGTCGCCTGCGCGCAAGGCGATCCGCATTAAGGCGGGTGCTGCAGCTACGTGGAAAGACAAAGATGGCAACGAATGGCTTGCGGACGCCGGATTCACCGACGGCGCGATGGTCGATCTCGGCAAGGTCAAAATCGAAGGCACGGCCAATCCGGATCTGTACTCGAGCGAACACAGCAACATGGAGAAATTCTCGTGGCCGGTGGCGAATGGAAAATATGCGGTCACGCTGCACTTCGTCGAAAGTCCGGATGACGTGAAGAAGGCAGGCGACCGGGTCTTCTCGATCGACGTGCTCGGCGAAAAAATCAAAGGTTTGGACATTCTGAAAGAAGCGGGCGGTTTCAATAAAGCTCTGGTCAAGACGGTCCACATCACTGTCACCGGCGGCAAGATCGAAATCAGCTTCAAGGCCGAGCAGAAAGAACCGCAGATCAACGGAATCGAAATTCTACCCGAATAGAGTTTGGAGATTTTTTAGAAGGGGGAATGTGGAGTGCGGAGTGTGGCGCTCTAAACTTCAAGCCTCTCACTTCCCCTGATTGCAAAAATTGCCGGTTCGCGCTATACAAAAACCATGATTTTACCCGGCGACATCCTGTGGGACCGATTTCGGGTCATGCGCGTGGAAACAGAACGGACTGGCTGCGCTTGGCTGGCTCCGATCAACGCTTCCGGAACGGACGATCCGCGCAGCACACACCTCCTTCTCTCGCTTGAACCGACTCATCGCTCCGCGCTCGGCGACCTGCTTGCGGTGCTTTGGCGCGGATTGAATGTACCCGTTGAAAATGCATCCGATGCGGTGCTGCAAAACGGGGAGTCTCAAGCGCAACTGCCGCTGATCGGTAACGTCGATTGGCGCGGCAATCCGGATCTGGGCGGCGTGGTATTGCTGGAGTCCGTACCCGAGGCGCGGCTGGAATTCATTGGCCGCGCATCGATGGCGAAAGTTGTCCCAGCCGCGCTGAAATGGATCGCCGAACTCGCCTCATCGCTCGAACGACTGCTGACGATTTCATCTGCGGGACGAAACGGTTCAACCGATTTTTGCCGGGTCGCCTCGAAGCTGCTGAATCCCAGCGCGGTCAGCATGTCCAAAGATGTGACGCGGTTCATCTTTTCCACACAGATCGAAACGGAGTTGTCGCCGCTCGCGCCGCCGTTATGGACGCTCTACGCCGCGCCCGAAGCGATTGCCGGAGACACCAGCGACGAAGCAACGTTGGTTTTCGGTGTCGCACAAATCGCATTTGCGCTGCTTGTCGGCGTGTCGCATTCGGATGACAGGCAGGCGCGCGGCTGGAAATGGCTGGCGTCTCCCGACAGCGTGTTCAAAGAGTTCAAACTTGATCCGCGCGTCGGGAAAATGCCGAAGGAAGTTCAGGCGCTCCTGGCGAAATGCCTGCGCCCGCTCCCGGCGAATCGATTTGCGACGCTCGCGAAATTCCGAGCGGCCCTGAAGAAGGTTCTGCGTGTTGTGGGCGAAAGCAACGACGCAGAAGCGTTGCCGTTCTCCTCGCAAACCATCGAGAAGCCGGCCGTCGCGATTCCGCCCGGAATGAAATGGATTTCCGCCGGACCGTATCTCGCAGGTGAAAAAAAATTGCCGCGCACGCTTCGAGCGTTTGCCATCGATGAAACGCCGGTGACGGAACGGGACTACCGCGAGTTTTTAAAAGCCATGGATCGCGAGCCGTATCCCGACGGGCCGGGATCGCGCGGGCCGAAGTTCGATAAACATCCCGTCGTCAACATCACGTGGCGCGAGGCCGAGGAATTTGCCGAGCATTATGGCAAGCGGTTGCCAACCGCCTATGAATGGGAGAAAGCCTCGCGCGGGAACGACGGGCGTAAATTTCCCTATGGAAACGAGTATTTGGTCGGCACGGGGCGGATGCGCGCAGCCGGAATCAACACGGCTCCTGGAAAAGAAGCAATTAAGGAAACCGCAGCCGTCAGCAGCTTCCCCAAAGGCGCTAGCCCCTACGGAATGCTCGATGCCGCTGGCAATGTTCTCGAATGGACCAGCACGGCCCGTCGCTTGGGAGAACGCATTTTTCGCGCGTTGAAGGGCGCGTGTTTTTTGGACGGCTCTGTTGAACTCTCGCGCTGCACGGCCATCCAGTACAAGAGTCCGAACACGCGCGAAAATTTCGTCGGATTTCGTTGCGTCAAAGATGTGGATTGACGTGCTCTTTGAAAAATAAATACAGTCCCGGGCAAACCATTCCGATAACTCCAAGATAAACGGTCGACACATTTTGCGTCTGAACGTTTCGCTGGTCGTTTGGGTTGGGGGAAATCGCCATGTCCATGTTTAATCGTTCGCGCGGATCGTCGAATCGTGTCGTCTCTGTGTTCGCTTGTCTCTCCGTCGCACTCACGTCGCTCGTCGTGTTGCCGGGATGCGATAAAGAAGAAGATCGCCAAATGGAGGCGTCGCAAAAATATTTCAGCAACGCCAACACTACCGCCTCGCGTCCGAACGAACTGAGCCAGGCTTTTTCGGAGCTTCAGGGCGGACAATCCGGCTCGGCGCAGACGACGGCGCAAAATTATCTCAACACAAATCCCAGCGGTCCTTACCGCTATGAAGCGATGTATATCACAGGCCAGGCCATGGCCTCGCAGGGGCAATTCGAACAGGGTAAAGAACGCCTCGAAATCGTGATCGACAAAACCAGCGACCGCAACCTCAAAGCACTCGCGATGCTGGGACGAGCCGACTGCAACATGGGCCTTGAAAAGTACCCGCTTGCCAGCCGTCAATACCATTGGATTGAAGTGAATTACAAAGACGTCAAGCCACTTCATCAGGACGAAGTGATGTTCAAACTCGGCATGGCCGCGAAGAAAGCGAACAACCGCGATTGGGCCGATTACTGGTTCAATCAGGTCAATGAACTGTATCACTCCGGCACTTATTCTGAGCGTGCGCGCCAGGAAAACAGCCACTACACCCCGGGTCCGGATCAGAAAGAAAAGCCATTGGTCTACTACCTCGAAGCGTTCGAATTTGGCAAACAGGAAAAGGCCGAAGAGTCCGCCGCAAACCTTCGGGCGAAAGGTTACCGCGATGTGGAAGTCGTCGCGACGACGCGCAACAAATTCCCGGTCTATGAAGTCCACGTCGGCAAGTTCCTCAGTCGCACGGAAGCAGGCCGAGCGCAGGTTGACGCGCAACTCGCCGGCCTCTCAACAAGCCTCCGCCCGGGAACCGTCGAGCCACTGAAATAAAAACGGTTCAAAGTTCAATGTTTTTCACGCGCACGGACCAACGCAACGTTTCGGACCGTGCGTCTTTTTTGAACTTTGAACCTTGAGCCGTAAACAATTAATCCCGTATAATGCGGGAATGACTGCAACCTGCTGTACTTCCCCAACGCCGTTCGTTCAAAGTGTCGCTCAAGTCGTGCATCACGAAGCGGCTTCGTCGCGCTATTTTCTGCTCCGATTGCTCTGTCCCGAAGTCGCCCGTCGCGCCAAGCCCGGACAATTTGTGATGCTCGCGTGTTCGGAGGACGGTAACGGTTATTCCGAGCCGCTGCTGCCCCGTCCGCTGGCAATTCTCGATGCACGCGGCGACGAAATCGAATTGCTCTATTTCGTCTCGGGCCGCGGAACGCAAACGCTTCAGCGCACAGTCGTCGCAAGCCTGGCGCGCGGCTCCCAACACGGCGCACGATTGCGTATCATTGGGCCGCTGGGATGCGGCTTCGAGCCGTTGCCGGATGTCGATGTTCACGTCGCTTTGGGGGGCGGAAGTGGCGTCGCGCCACTGGTGTTTTTCGTCCGCCATTTTGTGCCGAAATCGCCGGGCAACTGGCATCTGATTCTCGCCGCGCGAAGCGCCGACCAGTTGGCGCGCGACACGATCATTCACACTCCCGGCACAACCCACTCAGCGACCGACGACGGTTCGGCGGGATTTAAAGGCACCGCAGTGGAGGCGCTGGAGTCACTCCTGAATAACGAACTGACAGGCCAGCGTGTCGGCGTTTACGCCGCGGGTCCGGAACCAATGATGCGCGCTGCGGCGAAGGTCGCCCGGCGCTTCAATCTTCCTGCCACGGTCTCGCTCGAAGCGCGAATGGCCTGCGGAGTGGGCGTGTGCCGCGCGTGTGTAGTCGATGGGGTTTCGCCGCACAAAAAAACGGGTTTGCTGCGCCGGACCGTCTGTCAAGACGGACCCGTTTTCAATATTGCCGACTTGGCGGGATGGTGATTTTGTTACATTGTGCGTTTGATTTGTATTATGCGTACATGTAGCCTTGGATACTAACCTCGAGCCGAGGAAACATCCATGTTCCGCATATTAGCTCCGTTGGTCTTGATTGCTACCCTTTTTGCCAATCCCGTCAACGGAGGAGAAGGCGACATTGCTCAAGTCGGCCAAAAAGCGCCGAACATCACCAGCATTGCATCCGATGGCAGTCGCATAAATTCAGACGACTATAAAGGCAAGCCCATCCTTGTTGTTTTCTTCGCAATTTGGTGTGGTGGCTGCGTGGACGAACTTCCCAAGATCGAACGCGATTTTTATCAAAAATACAAAGATTCAGGGCTCATCGTGATTTGTGTCGGTCGCGGACACAGCTACACCGAACTCACCCAATTCAAACGCAATAAGGGCTTCAATTTCACGATCATCGAAGATCCGCGCCGCAAAGTTTACAGTCAGTACGCCGACGCTTACATTCCGCGCTGCTACCTGATCGGCAAAGATGGCACCATTAAGCACACGACCACCGGCACCGACAGCTACGATTTCGATCAACTCAAGCGCAAAACAGCCGAAGAACTTTCATCGCATTGATCGAAACCAGATGATTCTCCGAGCTGGATACAGTCCGCGTTGTAAACCACCCCATTGCGCCGCGAAAAATTCCTACGCCCACATTACCCATGCGGCTGAATCACATAATCATACGGCAGTGGCATCCGAACGCTGCCCGGCTTCTTCAAAGCGATCGACGCATGAAATGGCCAGTACGGATCACGCAACATTTCGCTTCCCAGCAAAACAATGTCCGCACGCCCCTCGCCAATAATCGCATCGGCCTGCGCCGGATCGTTAATCATTCCGACCGCAGCCGTCATGATCCCGGCACCGTTGCGCACTGCCTCCGATAGTTGCACCTGCCACCCCTGCCCGACAGGATACGTGACACTCGGCACACCGTATCCGGAGCTGCAATCAACAAGATCCACGCCTTCGCTCTTCATCAACTTGGAAAGTTCCACCGACTCCTCCGTTGTCCAGCCCCCCTCTACCCAATCGGTGACTGAAAGCCGGACAGAAAATGGCAGATTCTCCGGCCACGCGGCGCGCATGATCCGAACCGTTTCGAGCGTAAAACGCGTGCGGTTTTCGAAACTGCCGCCATATTGGTCGGTGCGTTTGTTGGAAAGCGGAGAATGAAACGAATGCGCCAGATAGCCGTGCGCGCCGTGAAATTCCAGCCAGGAGTAACCGGCCTCTTTCGCACGAATCGTCGCAGCATGGAACGCCTGTTGAATGTCGCGAATTTCAAGAAACGTTAATTCCTTCGGCGCCGTATCGCCGGGGCGGAATGGCACAGGACTCGGTGCGACGCGTTCCCATCCGCCTTGATCGATCGTCAGCGGCTTGTCGCGTGTGCGCTTCCACGGTTGTTCGGTGCTGGCTTTTCGTCCTGCGTGAGCCAACTGAATTCCGGGCACAGCCCCATACTGCGCCATGAATCGCGTCGTTCTCGCAAGCGGTTCGATATGATCATCCGACCAAAGCCCGGCGTCCTGCGGTGTGATTCGCCCGCGCGCTTCAACGGCCGTCGCTTCAGCGATGATCAACCCTGCTCCGCCAATGGCGCGCGAACCGAGATGAACGAGGTGCCAGTCGGAAGCCATTCCGTCCTCGGACCAATATTGGCACATCGGTGAAACGCCGATGCGATTGCGCAGAGTGATGCTTTTGATGGTCAACGGATCAAACAAACCGGCCATGCGTATTTCTCCTAAAAATCGACGTTCATCCACTTTCCATCCGAACACAAAGATCGTTCGCGCCTTTTGACCAGCCTACCTAGTTCCTGTTCCCCAATCCATATTTCGAAGCGCTTGTATCTACCTCACACGCGATAGTATTGAATGCGCCGGGCCTGTTTCGCCGTCTTTTTTCATTTTATCCAACATCCTCACAGAGTTGCT
>JANXLS010001143.1 GCA_025355035.1 Planctomycetota bacterium
CGCCGGCATCCCCATCCCCGCGAAACTCGACGGCGTCTCCCTTCGCCCGCTCATCGAAGATCCGTCCGCGTCCTGGGACAAACCCGCGCTGTCCCAAGTCCAGCGCGGCAAGTTCATGGGCTATTCGATCCGCACCGACAAATGGCGCTACACCGAATGGGACGGCGGCGCAAAAGGCGTCGAATTGTACGACGAAGAAAACGACCCCAAAGAACTCAAGAATCTGGCCCAAGCACCGGAGTTCAAAGAGACTGCTGAGAAACAGAAGGCGCTGCTACAGAAGTCGCTTGTGAAGAAAGCGAATTAGCCGTTGAAGTCCAAAGGAGTTCTGCAGCAAAGCCAAGGTAGGCGCACCCGCGCGACAGTGTGACACAACTTGAATTCCCACCCCGAAGAGGCGCCGGAGTTCCGCGCTGTGCTATCGTGGATGCCACGCTCACTACATCTCATCCGGAGCCGCCACTCCAATCAAGCCCAATCCGCGCGCCATCACCGTTCGCACGGCGTCCACCAACGCAATCCGCGAATGCCGCAGATCCGGAGCCGAATCCAAAACGCGGTGTTTGTTTAAAAAATTGCCGAACGCGCTCGACAAGTCCAGAAGGTACGTTGAAACCAGCGACGGTTCGTAGGCTTCCGCCGCCTGCAGTATCGCGTTGGGATAACCTTCGAGCGCTTTGCAGACAGCGGTTTCTTCGGGTTCGACCAGCAGCGTCCAATCCAGCGGCCGTTGCGCCAGGCCGGGACCGTTGGACGCGCTGTATTTTCGCAGGATGCTGCAACAGCGCGCGTGCGTGTATTGAAGATACACGCCCGTGTCGCCTGCCGGATCGGTTGCCTGCGCCCAATCAAAGACAAAGTTGCTCGCCCGGCGTCGTGCCTGCACCCAGAACACAATCGCCCCAACACCCACCGCTTCCGCGACGCGCGTTTTCTTCTCGTCGCTCAATTCCGGATTCTTCGCCGCGACGATCTCGCGCACCTTCGCAACCATTTTATCCAGCAGTTCGCCCAGCGGAATCATCTGCCCGCCGCGCGTCGTCATCGCCATGATCTGATCGCCTTCGCGAATCTGCATTAGTCCGAACGACACGTGCGCGCAATCCGCGCTCCACGCATGGCCCATCTTTTCGACGGCTTTGAAAAGCATCTGAAAATGGCCACTCTGCCTCACGTCCACAACATACAGATTCTTCGTGAAATCGTACTTCGATTTGCGATACAACGCGGCCGCCAGATCGCGCGTCCCATAGATCGTCGCCTCGTCGCTCTTGCGCAAAATAAACGGTGGCTTCGGCTCCTTCGGCTTGGCATCTTTCTTCGGCGGCGGAGCATTCTTCGCCGGCGGATCGTCCATCGGAATCACCAGCGCGCCTTCGCTCTCGACCGCCACGCCGCTGGCTTTCAAATCGGCGAGCAGCGGCTTGAGCATCGGCTCATAAAAGCCTTCACCTGCGTCCGATTCAAATTTCACGCCCAACCGATCGTACGATTTTTGCAACACGTCCAGCGTGACCGTGCGGAAAAGTTCCCACAGTTTTTTCAGTTCCGCGTCGCCGTCTTCGAGCTTTTTAAAGAGACTGCGTGCTTCCTTGTCGCGTGTCTCCGCTTCGATTTTGATTGCGTCCAACCGCGCTTTTATTTCAGTGCGTTTGTTGGGATCGGCCTGCACCCCGGCGCTGTTCAACTCCGCTTCCAAAAACGCCACCTGCTTCCCGCACGAATTGATCTCGACGTACAGTTCACACAGATAATCCAGTCCGCGCTCGCGCAGTTCTTTTTCGCGAACAACCGGATCCGCGCGTTGCCACGCCAGGAATTGGAACCCACATTGCACACCCCAATCGCCGAGATGATTGACGCCGACGACCGTATATCCCAACGCGCGATAAATCCGCGCCAGCGACGCGCCTAGAATCGTGCTCATCAGATGCCCGACATGAAACGGCTTGGCAATGTTCGGCCCCGAATAATCGATCACGATCGTCTTGCCCTCGCCCAGCGTGGACGTGCCGTACGGCAGATGCTTGTCGAGCGGATCGTGAATCGTATCGAGAATCGATTTACACAACGCGCCTGGAAAAACGAAAATGTTCAAGAACGCCCCGGCGCAATCGATCTTGCCAACGATTTTTTCAAGCGTTGGATCGGCATGAAGCGCGGCGGCGATCTTGGCGCAG
>JANXLS010001158.1 GCA_025355035.1 Planctomycetota bacterium
TGCTGTGTCCCGGCAAAGCGTACGATCGCTCGCCGTGCGGAACCGGCACCAGCGCAAAACTCGCTTGTCTCGCCGCCGATGATTTGCTCGCGGAAGGTGAGCGGTGGGTGCAAGCTGGAATCCTTGGCAGCAGTTTCGTTGGGGCGTATAAAAACGCCGAACGTGAAGGCGTCATCGTCCCGACAATTTCCGGATCAGCCGTTGTGACTGGCGTCGGCGAATTAATTCTCGATACTGAACGCGATCCGTTTTGCTGGGGCATTCGCCCGGACCACGGATACTGATCCGCTCCGCGCAAATCCAATCGAAACGACGACATCACCATGAACGACGCACTGAAATCCAATGCTGACATCCTCGCTCAACTGGCACTGCTCGGCACCGAGCACAATCGCTTGGACGATTTCCTTCTGGATCCATCGCGCGGAACGAAGCTGATGCAGGCACTCGTCGCATTCGATCCCGGCACAACCGGATTCAAAGCTGAGGACATTTACGCCGCTGCCCATGGTGTCGGACGACTGACCGAGTCGCTGCTCGATCATCTCATCGCAAAATACAATGGCAACGACCGTATCAAAAACCGGATCGCCAGCGGCAACCTCCTGCTGCAACTGCGTTCCGGCCCAGCACTCGACCGCAAATCCCTCAACCGCGCGATCGGCACGTTCTATCTCGACTGGCCCTACGCAGCCCATTGGCGCCGAGACCTTTACCGCATCCCCGAAGGCGGCTTAACCGTCTTCGGTCTCGTCTACGGCGGCCTGCAAAAACTGCGCGATCTCATGGATGAGCAGACCGGCCTGGCGTAAAAATTTTTAGTATGTATACATCAACAAAAAACGGCGCGAATCAAATCGATTCGCGCCGTGTTTGTACTCAAACGTTCGCCGCTCCGTCGCAGTAGCGGTTCCTGTCACTCAGCACTCAGCACTCCATCCCTGTAGTTCTTACATGTGCTTGACGATTTCCTTTGCGAATTCGCTGCACTTCACCAGTTTCGCGCCTTCCATCTGCCGTTCGAAATCGTACGTCACCGTCTTCGCGCCGATCGCGCCGTCCATGCCCTTGATGATCAAATCCGCCGCTTCGTTCCAGCCCAAATGACGGAACATCATTTCGCCCGAGAGGATCACACTGCCCGGATTGACCTTGTCCTGATTCGCGTACTTCGGGGCCGTGCCGTGCGTCGCTTCGAAGATCGCGTGCCCGGTCAGGTAGTTGATGTTGCCGCCCGGCGCGATGCCGATGCCGCCGACTTGCGCCGCCAACGCGTCGCTCAGGTAATCGCCGTTGAGATTCAATGTCGCGATGACATCGAAATCCTTCGGACGCGTCAACACCTGCTGCAACGTGATGTCGGCGATCGAATCGCGCACCATCAACTTGCTCTTCCACTTCCCGTTGCCGTGCGTTTCCCACAACGTCAAGGCAGTTTCGATTTCCGTGCACAGCTTCTTCTTCTGCGCCGGCGTCATCATGTCGTAGCCCGGTTCGACTTCCTTCGCATTCTGTTCGACAGTGAGCGCTGCGTTTTTTTCCTTGTTGCCCAGAATCCACGATTCGCGTTCGCTCACCGTTTCGTTGCGGAAATCGCGAGCCGCCAACGCGTAGCCCCAATCGCGGAAGCCGCCTTCAGTGAATTTCATGATGTTGCCTTTGTGGACCAGCGTCAGGCTCCTGCGCTTCTGGTCGAGCGCGTACAAAATCGCCGCGCGGACGAGTCGTTCGCTGCCTTCGCTCGAGACAGGCTTGACGCCGATCGAGCTCGTGTTCGGGAAGCGGATGTTCTTGACGCCCATTTCCTTCTGGAAGAATTCGATGACCTTCTTTGCTTCAGCCGACCCGGCCATCCATTCGATCCCCGCGTAAATGTCTTCGCAGTTCTCGCGGAAGATCACCATGTCAACCGCTTCCGGTCGTTTCACCGGAGAGGGAACGCCCTTGAAGTAACGCACAGGCCGCAGACAAACATAAAGGTCCAGCATCTGTCGCAGCGCAACATTCAAGCTGCGAATCCCGCCGCCGATCGGCGTGGTCAACGGTCCTTTGATCCCAACAAGATAATCGCGGAACGCCGTGACCGTTTCTTCCGGCAGCCAGTTGCCTGTAACGTTGAACGCCTTTTCCCCGGCAAGAACTTCGTACCAAGCAATTTTTTTCGTACCGCCGTAAGCCTTAAGGACCGCCTGGTCGAAGACATGCTGAGAGGCCTTCCAAATGTCCGGACCCGTGCCGTCGCCTTCGATATACGGAAGGATCGGATTGTTCGGCACATGCAGCACGCCGTCTTTAATGTGAACTTTTTCGCCCGCAGGCGGAGTCATGGTGGACATGTCTATCATCCTTGCTGATGTTTCATAATGAGGCGGCCGCGCCGCCAAAACCGGTTCCTTAGTCTATTTCTTTTTTCACAAAGTTCAAAGTTAAGGGATCAAATTAAACACTCGTCGGAGTGGTAGTCCTGCTGTTCTTGAGCTCACTATTCAATCCACTCTTCGCTACAAAGGCACAACGCGTCCCGCAGGCGCTTCAAAGCTTAAAAATCTTCCCGGCTTGCTCAAAAAAATCAGGCGGATAACCCGTCCCGACGTTAACTTTAAACTTTAAACTTTAAACTTTGTACCGTCGTTTACCGCCATACCAAGTTCTGCTTCTCCCCGTTCTGCTTATGATTTTTATCAATGCAGTTGAGCGTCAACTCCATCCCTTTTTCCGCCAGTTTGCAATCAACCCACCCAGTCGGCTTACCCGCGGCAAACGCGTACGCCACGGTCGGAAGATTAATCAGATGGATGCCATCGCGCTTCGTCAGCGACCAATTGTGCGTGTGCCCAAAAAGCAGCGCTTTGACGTGTTTACGAGGTGCGAGAGCGGTCCAGAGAGCTTCGGTGTCGATGATACCGGGGATTTTTTCGTTCGATTTTGGAGCCGCATTGGGATTCTTAAATACAGGGTTGTGATGGACCATGACCAGCGCGGGTTTGTCCGGGCGCGCGTCCAATTCTTTGGCGAGCCAATCGATCTGCGGCTGCGTCACGAGCCCTGGAGTGCTGTTCGTTTTGTCGAGCGAATCGAGGATAAACCAATTGGCGCGCGCGGATTCGACGACCGTCGAGTACCGGTTTTCGACCGCCTTTCCCGGTTCGGTCCCGGCGTCTTTTTCAGCTTTGATCGCGTCCCAGAAATGCGCGCGATCGTCGTGGTTTCCGAGCGTCAAATGCAGCGTCATGCCGGCTTGGCGCAGCGGCTTCAACGATTCAGTCAACGTCACGTAATCGGCTTCCTGCCCCGTTAGAAAGACGCCATCCCCGTTGAGCAGAACCGACGCAGGCGTGACGTTCGTCGCCAACAGTTCAGCGCAAACTTGCTTGAGATTGTCGAACATGTTTACCGTCCCGCGCAACGTTTTAGGATCAGCGGCGATGTGCGTGTCCGAGAGCAGAAAAAATCGATGCTGATCCGATTCGCCGACAGCGAACGAGGAACGCGACAGTATCAATCCGAGACCGGCAGCTGCGGTGCCGCTCAAAAACGTGCGGCGCGAAAAGGATGGCAATGTAATCGGCATGCGTTTAGGCTCCTGAATTATTCGTCACTTAGAGCGGCACCGCAGCTGCCGGTCTCGGATTGATACTGTCGCGTTCCTCGTTCGCTGTCGGAGAATCGGATC
>JANXLS010001269.1 GCA_025355035.1 Planctomycetota bacterium
CGCCTGCATGCGTCGGGCAGGCGGGACGCCTGCACCACAATTCGCGGTGACTGCGGCTCTTTCTGCATGTACATTGGAAGAAGAAGTATCTCTCAATTTTCAGTGATCGAATCATTCATGAATCGCATCAAATTCATTATCGTCGCCATGCTGCTTCTTCTGTCGACCGGGTGTCAGGAGATCCAGGGACCCACGTGGTCGAGCGATGGACAGTGGATTGCCTACACGGTTTATACCCACGACGCAGACGGCGGGTTGCACCCGAGCGTGTATCTCGCAAGCCCCGACGCGGACGATCCGACGCCGAAGCTTCTCGCAGACAACGCCGCTTTTCCGCAATGGAATCCGAAAGCTACTCAACTGTTTTTTCTTGGCTCGCGTGATGCCGACGGGTTTTTCACGAAACTGTATCGAACGAATCCCGGCAAGGAAAAGCCCGACGTCGCGTTGGGTGGATTGCATTTGAATGCGATGCAGTTGACGAGCGGCCAGACCGGGCCGCTGCTGCTGTTGCTGCAAGGCGGCGATTCGAGACCGGGCGCGCTGGTCACGGCGGAATTGTGGAGCGCAACCGACAACAAACGGACCGATTTGAAAAAGCTCGGTGAGATGCTCGGCCCGGCTATTTCCGCGAACGGGAGGATGATCGTGTACGGCGCGAAACCCGCTGAAGGACACCCTGTTTTGATGGCGGCCGAATTCGGTCATGCGATGGAAGCCAAAGCAATTTTCCCAACGACAACGTTGACTGAACCCGACGCGACTGGTTACGTCGTCCACTCGTTTCCAGATGTCGATCGCTTCCTTTTTTACGGTCCCGGACTCAGGAACGTTTGGACATTGAGCGGCAAGCCCGCTGTGGCGAAGTTTGCGAAGTATACGATTCCGGACGGACTTTCGTGCCCGGTCATGGCGCGCATCGCGGACGATTCGAATTCGGCCACGCTGACGTTTCTCCGCGCAACACCGGGGCGATTCAGCTACGAAACGTATCGCGTCGATTTCCAGCAGAGTAAATGGACGAAGCTTGATGAAAACGCGGACGAACCGATCGGCGGAAATGCCAGCGAGCCGAAATCGAAGAAGCCGAATGCCGCGCGTCTCGCGTGGCTCTCGTCCTCGGGATTAACGGTCGGCGAGGCCGCAAAACCGACGTTGTTTCCGGTGACGGCGAATCAACATCTCGCGGCCAGCACGTTGATGTTGAAAGCCAAGCAGCCGGACAAGGCGTTGGAATTCGCTTGGGAGCGCGGATTGAAACCCAGGTGTGCGTTAGTCCAGTCGACGTAAGCTTGCGGGGCGGTCAATTGCCGAAGTCTATCACGGCGGCGCGCCGCTTTTCGGAGCCCTCCGAATCGACTATCCGAAGTCGATCAAGAGTTGGTCGGCAACCGAGTGAGCGGAGTTGTTGCCCGTTGTGACCGACTAAGGCGGATTCGCACGGATTTCTACCCCAACCCCTCACTCGTAACGCAACGCCTCCACCGGGTCCAGCCGCGCGGCCTTGCTGGCGGGCCAGATACCGAAGAACAAGC
>JANXLS010001310.1 GCA_025355035.1 Planctomycetota bacterium
TAGTGTGATGGAGGACGAGAGAAGGAACGTGACGATGCCTGATGTGTTAAATGTGCTGAGTTATCCCGACGCAGATGCGTTTGCGAAAATGTGGGCGGACGCCGCTGACAATATGCAGGCGTTTCCGGCGCATCCTGTAGAGCAAGAGTCACGAATTGAGCTCTGGAAACGGCAGGAGTATCACAATTGGTTTCGCTGGCGAATTTGCCGCAAGGGGTTTGATTGGAGCAAGCCGGGGGTGATCGGGCTGCTGGCGCTGGGATTTGGCTGGTTGATTTATTATGGTCTCGCGACTGGAAATTGGTTTGTAACGGCGGGGGGGATTGTCGCTTGGTTCACGGTGGTGAATTTGTCGTTTTTCACCTACTTTGGATTGACGTTGCCGGGGCCGCCATTAGCGCTGCCCAAGCCTGTTAAACCATGTGAAAAAGTTCGCGCGGAGATGGGGCTATATCCAGCGGGTTACGAACGACGGAAGATGGCACGCGTGTGGGTTCGCGTGAATGATGGAGCGGGGGATTCGCATCGGTTTGAATTGGCGATGCACGCGTTGCCGGGGCATTTGCAACGGCTATTGAACGATCAGACGACGTGGCGAATGCAGCGCGGGGACGCTCCATTGACGTTGGCGGTGGTGGAGACGCAGACGTTTACGCGGCGGGAGATTGATGAAGGGAATTTGCCGGTGAAGGTGGTGGCGTGGAAGTGGGCACCGAATGAGTTGATCGGGTTTGATCGACACAAAAATTAAGCGACGACCTTAAGAGGCGGATATGTCTGAAAAAAGCGAGGCTCGGCCCAATGTGGTCATTTTTTGTGATGGCGGGTGCAAGCCGAATCCGGGAGCGGGAGCGTGGGCTGCGATCCTGCGATACGGGGAGAAGGAAAAGGAACTGACGGGTGGGGAGCGTGAGACGACAAACAATCGCATGGAACTCACGGCCGTGACACGGGCACTTGAAGAATTGAAGGTGCCGTGTTCGGTGCGGATTGTGACGGACAGCGAGTACATAGCGAATGCGTTTCGGCAGAAATGGATTGACAATTGGAAGCGGAATGGGTGGAAGACGGCTTCGAAGGAGCCTGTCAAAAATAAGGAGTTGTGGGTGACGTTGGACGCTTTAATTGCGAAACATCTTGTCACATGGGAATGGACAAGAGGCCATGCGGGACATCCTGAGAACGAGCGCTGCGATGAACTGGCAACGGAAACGCGGATGAAGCTGTTTGGGTGTTGAGGGTGTAGTCATCGTGACTGCTACTTGTGTCCGGGACAGAAATTAATAGCTCGCAATGCGCATTAGCGCGTTAATGAGGAGAAACATTTTGTTCAAATCTATTTTGCTCGCGGCATGTATCGCGCCTCTTGCGACGATCAATTTCGCAGTCGAACAATTGCCAGACGCGGAAGGTGCTCCAGGGTTGCGGTATTACTCGCCTTCGACGCCCGCGAATCCTCCTAAAGCGTATGAGGCCGATGTGATTATTTACGGAGCATCGCCGGGCGGCGTGACCGCTGCAGTGCAGCTTCAGCGCATGGGGAAGAAAGCGATTATTGCCGAGTTTGGAAACCACGTCGGCGGGTTGACAACCGGTGGGTTGAGCGCGACGGATTTGGGAAATCGGAATTCCATCGCAGGCATGGCGAACGAGTTTTATGAGAAGGTGGGGATGTTGCGCGGGTTCAAACCCAGCGCGGCGGAGAAGGCGTTTCGCGCAATGTTGAGTGAGGCGAAGGTCGAGATTCATTTTGAGCAGCGATTGGTTTCGGTGAAGAAAGACGGGAACCGGATCGTTGAGATTGCGATGGAAAACGGGAACACGTTTCGCGGGAAGATTTTTATCGATACGTCGTACGAAGGCGATTTGATGGCGATGGCGAAAATCTCGTACACGTATGGACGCGAAGCGAACGCTCAGTACAGCGAAACTATTAATGGAGTGCAGTATCACAACGGACATAATTTCACGAAAGCGGTCGATCCGTATGTTACGGAAGGCGATCCAAAAAGCGGGTTGTTGGCGCTGATTTCGGCGGACGCTCCGCCTACGGCGGGGAGCGGGGACAAGCGGATTCAGGCGTACAATTTCCGCATGTATCTGACCAACGCTGCGGACCGGATTCCCTTTCCGAAGCCAAAGAATTACGACCCGGCGAAGTATGTGCTGCTGGCTCGGTATCTCAAGGTGAATCCGAAGCCGCCGATTCAATTGCATGCGGGCGATTGCAATAACGAAGGCGCGTTTTCGTCTGACAACATCGGGAAGAATTGGGCGTGGCCGGATGCGGATTATATGGCGCGCGAAAAGATGTTTCAGGAGCATGTGAATTATCAGCAGGGGTTCATGTACTTCATCGGGCATGATGAAAGCGTCCCGGCAGCGGTGCGTGAAGCGGTGGCGAAATGGGGGTTGACGAAAGGGGAGTTTGAGGATTGCGGAAATTGGCCGCATCAGCTTTATATTCGCGAAGCGCGGCGCATGATTTCAGATTATGTGATGACGGAGAATCATTGCATGAGCAAGGTGATTCCAGAGGATCCGGTGGGGTTGGGGTCGTACAACATGGACTCGCACAATTGCGAGCGCGTGGTGGTGAATGGCAAGGTTCGCAACGAAGGCGATGTGCAGATCGGACCGCCGAAGCCGTATGGGATTTCGTATCGATCGATTGTGCCGAAGGAGTCAGAGTGCGCGAATTTGTTTGTACCGGTGGCGCTGTCGTGCACGCATATTTCGTACGGATCGATTCGTATGGAGCCGGTGTTCATGATCCTGGGGCAGAGTGCCGGGACGGCGGCGGCGATGGCGCTGGATGCGAATGTTTCGGTGCAGAAAGTGGATTACGCGAAGTTGAAGGAGCGGTTGATTGCAGATAAACAGAAGTTGATTTGGGACGGTCCCGGAAAAGACGAGAAGGCGGCTCCGCGTGGGGCTCATGTCAACGCCAAGGATTTGCCTGGACTTGTGATGGATGACGCGGATGCGGAGAAGATCGGCGAGTGGTCGGAAGGGACGACTCGGGGTGGATTTGTTGGAGATAGTTACATTCACGACGGGGACAAGGGCAAGGGCGAGAAGAAGGTGCGGTTTGCGATCACGGTTGATAAGGCCGGGACGTACGATGTGCGGATGTCGTATACGCCGCTGGGGAATCGCGCGAGCAATGTGCCGGTGAGTGTGCTGGCGGGCGGGGAGACGCATAAGACGAAGGTGAATGAGAAAGTAGCGCCGCCGCTGGAGCATGGGTTCATTTCGCTGGGGAAATTTGCTTTTAAGGCGGGGGAGAAAGCTGTGGTTGAGATAGGGAACGAAGGCACGGATGGGCATGTCGTCGTGGATTCTGTGCAGTTGCTATTGGATGGGTTGGGGAAGTAAATCGGGACATATATAATGGGTTGGATTTTTAAGGAATACAGAAGTGAATAACATGCGTCCGATTCTTTTGCTTGCGCTGCTCCCGTTCATTTCACTTTTTTGCGCTGAGGATGCCTGGCCAAAACTTGTCCCATCCGGCGACGGGTTCATGGCTCCTCCGGGATTTAAGACGGAGGTCATCGCGACCGATCCGATCATCAATAATCCGGCAGCAATGTGTGTGGCTGCGGACGGGCGGATTTTCGTTTGCGAAGAATATGTGCACGCGAAAGTGAAGGGCAAGACACGGGGTGCCGTGACGGTTCTCGTTGGGACGGAGAACGACGGAAAGGCGACGAAGGCGATCACGCTGGCGGAGAATTTGGGGAGCGTACAGGGGTTGGCGTTTCAGGACGGGAAACTGTTTATCGCGCACACGCCGTACGTTTCGATGGTGCCAGTTTCGGCGGACAACAAGCCGGGAACGATCACAAATGTTGTGACGGGCATCGGGATTCCCAGCGCGTACAAAGCGGCGCATTGCGTATCAGGATTGCGAGTTCACGGCGGGAAGTTGTACATCGTGTTTGGAGATCAAGGCTGCGATCTCGATACAAAAGAAGGGACCCATATTTTCCTGGATTGTGGCGGGATTTTGCGCTGCGAATTGGATGGAACGAAGCTTGAAGTGTTCGCGCATGGGTTCCGGAATATCCTCGGGATCGATTTCGACGTCAACGAAAACGCGTTCGTGCGCGACAACACAAACGATGGCGGCGGATACAATCTGCGGACATACCACGTCGTCAAAGGCGGATTTTACGGATGGCCGTTTCGCTGGCGGGAGGGCGATTCTAAGACGCCGCCTGTGGATTTACTGAGCATGGCGCATGATTTGGGCGGTGGGTCGCCGATGAATTGCATGTACTTGAATTCGGGCGCGTTCCCCGATCCATTTAACAAATCGTTCTACTTCTGTGAATGGGGTAATCGGGCGGTGATTCATTCGCAGCCAGTCCCGCAAGGCGCAACGTACACAATTCCAGAGCACCCGTTTATTGTACAAGCGAAAGCGGAGAAGGGCGAAAAGCAGGCGTACACGTTTCGACCGTGCGCGATTGCTCTGGCTCCGGATCAGAGTTTGATCATCGCGGATTGGGGTTCCGGCGGGTTGTATCCGACGGAAGGGAAGGGGAGGATCATTCGCGTGACGTACACGGGGGCGAAGCCGGCAGCGGTTGCGCAGACGGCTGTCGAGGCGTTAAATCGATCGACCGCTCCCACGCAATTGATCGCGAAACTGGCAGACGTGGAGCCTATGGTCCGGGCGAAAGCTGCGTATTTGTTGGGCGAGTTGAAAGAGATTGCGGCGATGGACGCGTTGGTGAAACATGTTTCGGATGAACATCCGTTTGTGCGGTTGCGTGTGGCAGAAGCATTGGGCGACATGAAGCAGCGGGAGTTGCTGCCGGTTTTTGTGAAGGCATTGGCGACGGAGAAGGAGCGATGGGTGCGGCATCTGCTGGTTCGCGGGATTCGCGAGACGGGCGATTTCAGCGCACTGTTGAACACCATCGAGCAAGCGCCCGCAGAGAGTCAAGTCGATCTGCTGTACGCATGTCGCGAAATGTACGACCGGAAGATTGCGGACGCGCTGCTGTATTTAAGCAAGAACGCGAAGGTGAAGGAATTGCGCGCGAAGGCGACGGAATTTTTGGGATTGATCGCGAAGAAAGAATCGGCGCGCTGGGCGTGGATGGACAAGCCGACGTTCACACAGCCGATTCGTACTCAGGAGTGGGAAGCGAGCGCGGCGATCATGGAGCAACTTCACGCGCTGATTCGCGATCCGGAACCGATTGTGCGGTCGGCGGCATTGGCTGCCTTGGATAAGTTGAAGGATATGACGGTGGTCGCTGAAGTATTGGAGGGGATCGCGACGGGGAAAAATACGATGGACGACGACACAGCGTTCATTTTAGTTCATAGCAAGGGGAATGAGAAAGCGATTCCGGCACTGGCGAAGTACGCGACCGATCCG
>JANXLS010000615.1 GCA_025355035.1 Planctomycetota bacterium
AGTTTTTCGAAGTACCACGCCGCCCGCCGCAAGCAGATTGGCGCGAGGGTTTTGTCCGGTAGCTCTAAGCGCCGCTTGGAATGTAGCGCAGCCATCGAATTGGTGGAACTTCAAAAGGCGCGACTGGCAATAAAGTCGGGCATTTGTGTCGGGCTGCGTAAAAGTTTCGGCGAAGTAATAAAAATTACAAAATGCGGCTCTCTCCGGTGTACAGATATTGCCGATGACCTGTACGTCAAGGAGGCCGCCAACTTAAATCCGAAACAAGTTCACTCTTATTAGTGTGCACAATGTATAAATTTTCTAAATTTTTTAAAATTGCAGTAGACAATTTAAATCGAGGCGGCACAATGCAAAGAGTAGCGGTAATGTTTGATGAAAATAAGTGTCAAATTTGCGAAAAATTTATTTTTTCTGCATCGACAGTGTAAACATTTGCAGAGTCACCGTTAAGTTGAATGGTGCAGAAATTTTTTGAATCGGTCCTTTGCGCCAATGGTAGAACAATGCTCCTGAAACACGTTAGGGGGCATTAAAAATTTTCGGACGGAATGCTGTTTTGAGATTCGAGGGATGAATATGAAAATCAGAATGAGACCAGCGAAGAAGGCAGTTTTCTCAGCGATCGCGACGTTCTTGATCGCGCTAGCATTGTTTTCGCCCACGGTAGATGCCGCGCAAACCGCCATCAGCGTCCAGTTCGAAGCTCAAAACGGCAACTCTATTGCAAATGTCGTGACGGGCACGGCAGGACTTGTTCCGGTGAATAACTGGAATACCGCAGTTGTGAACAGTAACAACGGCACCTTATCGAGTCTGAAAGACAACTCCGCTGCAGCTACGTCTGCTACAGTGACGTGGGTCTGCCCCAACACCTGGAGCAATGGCGGCGCGGGAACAGGCGGTAATGACTCTTTATTTAGCGGGTATTTGGATGACAACCAATGTTCAGCCACTGTGACGGCTGTCCCTTATGCGGTCTACGACGTGTACATTTACACGCACGGCGACGCTGGAGGCGGAAACCCGCAAGGGCCATATTGGGTGGATAGCCCATCCGTCGGCCACTTTTTTAGCGACGGCTCCACAAATGGAACAGGCATGGGGCAATTTCAGATTTGCCAAAACGATTCCACGTTTGTTCCCTCCCTCAGTAGAGGCGTGGGTACGCGAAGTCCTGCGGCCGGGTCCGCAGGAAACACAGTCCTATTTCAAAATGTGTCTGGAAGTAGTTTCAAGATCACAACCGACCCCAACGGCCGCAATGGCTTTCGCGGCCCTCTGAACGGCTTTCAAATCGTCGATCGCACCAACGGAGTAAGAGTTACAAACATAAGTCCGAAATTCAGCGCAACCGCGGGCGGGGCGGCTACAACGATTACCGGGACAAACTTTTCACCCGGAAACATGAGCGTCACGTTTGGTGGCGTGGCGGGCACGATCACGGCCTCGTCGACCACTTCAATCTCGGTCACAGCCCCAGCCGGAACCGCTGGATCGACTGTCGATGTGATCGTCACCAATACAGCGACAAACGATTTCGACCGGAAGCTGAACAGCTATTACTATGGGGCCGGAAATCCGGTTACGGTTACGGCAATCAGTCCCAATTCCGGATCGCCTTCGCAAACCAAAACGGTGACGATAACGGGAACGAATTTTACCGGAGCGCCAACGGTCCAGATTGGCGGCCTCCCAGCGCGAAACGTAACGCTTGTCAGCAGTACCAGCCTTACCTGCGTGACGCCGATCGGCCTGAACGTTGAAGGTGCCAAAAACGTCGTTGTCACTCTGCCCGACGGAATCAACGGTACGCTGACAGGAGGGTACACGGTAACCGCACACAACGCAGATGCGATTTCGTTCAGCTTCAACCATAACGATCAGAGTGGCGGCCAGCCTGCCATGGCTCCCGCAGACTTAGCCGGAAAAATTCCGCGCGCTAACTGGAACAATTCCACGTCGAACACGAATGCCGCCACGGACAGCAACTTGGTTGATAACGGCGGCGTCAATACCGGGGTTTCGATCGCGTGGACAACCACCGAACACTGGACCAACGGCGAAGTGGCTGATGCCGTTGGAAACGCGCGCATGATGCGCGGGTACAACAACCCCACATCGACGACTCCGCAAAATATGAATGTCGTCAACGTTCCGGGTGGATTTACGAATTGCGACGTGTACATCTATTTGAGTGGACAAAGTGGCGGAGCTACACGGCACGGCAATTTTACAGTCAATGGAGTGGTCAAAGGCGCCAACATTGGCGGTTCGATTTCTTATCCATTTGCCGGGTCCGGAAGCGACGGATTCTTGCAGGTTCCTGACAACACGGGCGGAACCGCTGGAAATCAGTCCACGTTTCCAATCGGAAATTACATTGTGTTTCCGAATACGGCTGTAGATGCAAATGGTACAATCTTGATCTCATTGCTTGAACCCGATAACGATTACCGAATGGGCGTCGCCGTTGTCCAATTTATTGTTCCCGTACCTACATTGGGCAGCATCAGTCCCTCCATCACGGCGCCCAACACCACAACCACGGTGACCTTTACGGGTACCAATTTCAGGCCGAATGCACAAACTATTCTTTTCGGCTCGACTCCGGCGACAAACGTAACGTATGTCAACGCAACCACCTATACATGCACGTGCCCAGCGCTGACGACTGGAACAGTAGATGTGACTCTTATCGACGTCAACGGCTATGCCTTGAAGCTCGTCGGCGCTTTTGTCTACGGAACCAATCCCCCCACAGTGACCAGCTTGTCTACAACCTCTGGGCCGGTCACAGGCGGGACTCCCATCACGATCACCGGTACGAATTTCGTCAGCGGCTCCGTGGTCAAGTTCGGCGGCACGAACGGTTTTACATCCGTTAACGCCAACAACATCGTGTTCGTTAACAGCACGACTCTGACCTGCAATGCGCCAATTTCGGCCCCGATCGGAACGGATGGACCCTGCAGAGTGTCCGTCACAAATCCGGACACCACATCCGGCGCAAAAGAAGCGGCATTCAACTACCTTGCTCCTGCGCCAACAGTCACGTCGGTCGTCAGTGTTCCCACGGCCACACCGGCGAACAGCGGCCCATACAACACCATTACCAGTGTTCAAATTAACGGAACCGGCTTCGCAGCGAATTTCCTCACCAATCTGAATAACATTGGAAAGATCACTTGCGGTGGACAGACGCTACTGAATCTGACGTATGTCAGTGCGACTCAATTAACCGGCACGGTCCAGGCCATGACATCAGCCATGTCGACCCGTAATCTGGATGTGATTGTCACGAACCCCGACGGTAACGTCAGCGCTGTATCACAACCAGCTGACTATTTCACCTATATCCTGCGCGATCCGGAAAACGACACCGGATTGCAGCCTGGTGTGATCTACCGTTATTTCAACAACACCAACATCGGCAACAACATCGCGCTGAACCAGTTCCCCTTGTCGTTTAACGCATTTAACAAGATTGGCGTGAATGCTGTAGCGGCTCCCTTTACCCACCCGACCAATGCCAATTTATTCGACCCAGGCGCATCAACAGACAACATCGCCGTCGACTATGTCGGCATCCTAAATGTGCCTGCCGACGGCATTTACTTTTTCCACACTCCTTCCGACGACGCCAGCGTGCTCTACATTGGCACCACGAATGTAATCAATAACAACGGCGGACACGGTGCACCCGGACCAGCTCCGGATGGAAGCATCGGTCTAAAAGCGGGCTTCCATCGCATCCGTGTCCAGTGGACTAACGGTGGCGGCGGCTTCGGCTTGAATGTGCAGTGGAATGGACCGACCTTCACGACAGTGGAAGACATTCCGATGGGTTCGGCAGACTTTTCGACACGTGGGGTCTATTGCGACGCCACGCCAACGATTACGTCCCTGAATACCGTCAATGGTCCGCTGGCGGGGGCAACCGTTGTGAATGTAACGGACACAGGATCCAACTTCACAACGCCTGCGAGCTACCCCAACATTGCGATCACGAATCCTGTCGGCGCAAGCACGCTGACAGGCGCAACGATCCAAGGCATTGCGTTGACACTAAGCACGACCATCAACGCCAACGGGCAGTTTGCCATCTCTGGCCAATCGGCTCTCCAAATCCGAACTCCTGCAGGCATCTTCGCCGGCGGCGCACCCATCGTTCTGACCACCATGAACGGATTGACCGCAGTCCTGCAGCCCGGTGCGGGTGGTTATTCCTACACCTCCGACAGTACAAACCGGCGCACCCCGGAAAACCCCAGCAGCACTGTAGCCGGCGTGAACGTTAAGTTCTTCCGAACCGGCGGGTCAAGCACCAGCATCGCAGGTACGGGTGCTGTGTTACCGAGCGGCGGCGTAACAGCGTTGGATACGTTCAACCCGATTAAAGGACTTTCGCTGGGAACGACAACAGCAGCGACCAATATCATGACCGGCCCTCTGGCCGACCCAAACCCCAACGGCGGTTTGCTGGTTTTCCGCAACGACGACACTAATTTTTACATGAAGGTCACAGGATACTTCAACATCACTTTGCCGGGGTTGTATACGTTTGTCACCAATTCTGACGACGAATCACGGTTGTTCTTGGGCAGCACGGAAGTGGTGACGAATATTTATCCAACGGGCAACGCCGGTTACGCAATCACTGCGGTTTCGAACAGCATTAATCTTGCAGCTGGAAAACATCAATTTACGATTCAATATGGCCAAAACATCGGCAATCGCGGCTTTGCGTTGCAGTACCAAGGCCCGGACCAACCGACGCTCGGTTTTGTGCCAGACAGCGTTCTGTCCACCGACTCGACGCCACCGGCATTTGCGACAACAACTCCCCTGACTCCCGTCTCCGGCAGTTTCTACGGCAATACGACCGTCACCGCGACGGGTACCAACTTTGTTCCCGGCGCGAAAATATTCGTCAATGGTTTACAGGCGCCCGCTGTAAATGTAGCACCGAATGGTCTGTCGCTGACCTTCCGAACTCCTCCGGGAAACAGTGGAAGCTCAGTCAACGTTGTCATTGTAAATCCCAACGGTATGCCCGACACGGTACTGAATGCATTCACTTACGACGCCAGCGCCCGCCCACCCGCGTTTGCATCCGTCATCGGCTCCCCGTGCGCAGCGGGTGCCTATTTCCGCTATTATTCCAGCGGCGTCAATGGAGTCGCACCAGGCGGACCGACGCTGCCGAATTTTGCGGCGTTCACGCCCAGCCGCGTGGGAGTCGTTCCTTCTGCCGAATACGTTCCGGAAAACACCGTGACCTATCCCGCCACCCAAGCCGATGGTTTCAGTCTGCAATACACGGGATACCTGCTCATCCCCGCGGATGGAACGTACAGTTTCTATACGGCATCCGACGACGGATCAACAATGTATCTCGGCGGAACTCAAGTCGTCATCGATAACAATCGTGGACAGGGGATCACCACCCGCACGGGCCCGCCCATCGCCCTATTGGCTGGTTTGCACGAATTCACCGTGCAGTTTGCCGAAGGCAACGGGGGTTATGGCAATTATGTCGGATGGGGAACGGCGGACGGTACGATTCCAATGGATCCCGCTGCCGTTTACACCGCCGGAAACAACACCACTACCGCTCACGGCGGCGCGCCCACCACGCGCATTCCCAATTCTCAATACTATTACATCCCGCCGACATTCCAGTCTAGTGGGACGACTAATTGGAGCAACAGTGCGAGTTGGGACTATTCGACCAACGTCGGTTTGGGAGCGTTCGGGCCGGTGCAAAATACCAATGTCGATGACGGCCAGGTGGACTCAGTCTTCCGCTTCAACGGCAATGGTGTGGCACCCTTCACGGCCGTCAACGATTCGATCAATAACACGCCCGTTTACCTTTTCGAATTGAACAGCAACATCAACGGAAACGTCATTTCCGGCAACACGCTAAAGTCGTTGGGTGCCTCGCAATTCGTGACGTACGCTGACGCAAACGGCATCCCCTATCCTTCGCCAAGCATCATTCAAAATGGTACCGGCACGGTGAATATCTCAGCTCCGATTTTCAACCGCGATAAGCTGACATTAACTGGGAACGGCACGGGCATCGTCAACCTCAGCGGTATTCAAACCAATTACGCAAACAGCACAGACATCAAGAACATCATTAAGACAGGCTTAAGCGTGTTTGTCATTTCCGGTAACGCTTCGACGTATTCCAGCGATGGAACGAATGGATTCGTTCAGGTTGATCGCGGTGTGTTGGCCATCAACGGAGCCTTCGGCGCATCCACCAGCAATTTAGCCAAAGTGGGCGTCAATGCCACAATCGGCACGTTGCGAGGCATTGGAAATTTTTCAGGCAAACTCTCAGTAGGCACCAACGGCACCGTTTTCCCCGGCGATCCGACCGTGGCCAACACAAACACGCCGGCAGACACGACCAATCAGTTAACCAATGGTACTCTGGGCAATTTGACCACCAATCAGGCCGACTTCGGAACCGGTGGTACTTTGCGTGTGCGAGTATACTCGCCCAACCCCACCACGAGTTCCTCCGACAAATTGACGCTGACCAGTAATTCGCTCACGCTGGCCGGTAACTCCGTACTCAACATTCACGTTCAGGCCGGCGGCACTTTTTCAACGCCCGTAGACACGTTGATTCTCGACTTGGGCACAACAAATGGATTGGCCGCCTCGGCATTCAATAGTGTGGTCGTGTCCAGCATGACGCTGGCCGGAGGAACTGGCAACATCGGCTCGAATCTTCAGGTCGTTTATAAGAACACGACGCCGGGGAATAACACGGTCGTTGGAATCTACACGAATGGCGACGGATTCCCGCCCACTCTCTCGGGCGGTTTCAATCAGGTTTTCGTGCGGCTCTCTGGCAATGTCACGCCGGTAACCGTCGATGCCTTCTCGGCAAAATCTGAAGGAGCAGGCGTTGCAGTCGAGTGGCGACTGGCTTCCGAATACATGAATCTCGGTTTCAACATCTGCCGCCGCTCAACCAGCACACCGGATTCCGCCTGGGTGAAAGTCAACCCGGCGATGATTCCGGGGCGGCTGACCAACCCCTCAGCGCAGACGTACCGCTTCTACGACTGGGCTCCGCACGGCGTGTATCAGTATCGACTTGAATCGATCGACAGCGCGACCGGCAGTGGGGAATACTATCGAGCTTTTGCTGGGCCCGTCACCGTCGATGAAACGCCTGCCGAGTTGTCACCGGATGCACTGGATTCGGCAACGTTGTCCGTAAACCGCGAGGTCGTTGCGGCACGAGGCACCGCGTTAATGAATCAGTTTGCAAAGAGCGCTACACTAGCAGATCGAGACATCGTACCCGCTCAAGTGCCGTCTAAATTGGGATTTGGGCAGTCCAGCAGCAAAATGGCGAGCGGTGTTGTGAAGGAAATCGCAGCGTCGAATGTGCGAGAAGCGTATGCAACGCGCACTTCCGATTCCGCGGACAATTCCACGCCAATGTCGCGCGGGCTTCTGGCTCCGGGCATGTTGCCGCGTTTCCTCCCCAAGCCGATCGGATTTGGGACGCCGCAATCCATGGCGAAAGTGGTTTACACGGGTAGCGGCGTGGTCAAGATTCCCTCCGCAATGTTGCCTGCCGGATATGACGCACGAAAGTTGCGCATTCAACGAGAAGGCCGTGCGCTGACTGCCTTGGCGGTGGTGCCGGACGGTGTGGTACTGTATGGTCAGGGTTACGCGGATGCCTACACGAAGAACGACGCTCTCTTCTTGACGGCCTCGAA
This sequence comes from Planctomycetota bacterium, assembly GCA_025355035.1. Classification (GTDB taxonomy): domain Bacteria; phylum Planctomycetota; class SZUA-567; order H5-PLA8; family H5-PLA8; genus JANXLS01. Next base: position 7,761 of record JANXLS010000615.1, read on the forward strand.
CAGTGTGACGCCTAGTGGAGCACCCACAAGCGCGACAGGACTTTTCTCGGCTGCGGCCCAGAACTCGTGCGCAGCAACCACCACTCATCAGTTCAACGATGTGTATTTCGACTGGAGTTTGCGCCCTTATAACTACCCCCCTTACTTCTCAAGCCAGTACCTCACACAGGGCGGGACTGCGAGCTTTGTGATCAATACGGACAGTGTCTCCAGCAGTGCGGCCATGTTAACCGTGAATGCATGGAGTCTGACATCAAGCGACTCGTCGCCGGATCATGCGTTACAGGCGTTCGTCAACGGCGTGGCGGTTGGGCAGGTGGTTTGGAAAGGTGGCGGACGGTTCGTCGCTATCACTTTCAATATTCCCGCCGGTGTGCTGACGTCGGGAAGCAACAACGTGGATTTGGTCACGCCGACTTTAGACGGCGTTGTCTCCCAGATCGCTCTCGTTCATTCGCTCTCCGTGAGTTATACGAAGAACCTGACGGGTGCCGGAATTCAGGAGATTTTCAATTCCGGCAATAGCAGCGTGACTTACGAAGTGTCGAATTTGACATCGACTGCCCTGTGGGTTGTCGATGCCCGCTTCCCCGATCGCGCCGCTTTGGTGCCGTATGAAACGCAGATACAACAGGACGGAACCGTACGCGCGCGCTTCAATGCGCCGTCAGGTGGAACCGGCAAGTTCCTGGTTGTTCCCGCTGGCGCTGAAATCAAGCCGCTGTCCGTTACAAAGCGCATTGTTAAGCCCGCACCCAGCGGCTTCAGGTACATTGCAACGGGGCCCGCGCAGTTTGCACCTTCCGTACAAAGCTTGTTGTTGACTCATTCCAAGGAAGGAATCAAAGCCGTATTTATCGATCAAGAGCAACTTTTTGACTACTACAACTACGGACGCTTCGGCCCCGTGGCCATTCAGAACGCTGTGCGGTCGGTGCGGCCAGAGTATCTGTTGTTGGTGGGTCGGACGACCTACGATTACAACAATTCATCAGGTGCAAACGTCGATCCGCTCTGCCCCAGTTTCCTGGTATCGACGACGTTCTGGTCGCAGACCACGTCGGACTCGATATTGGGCGATTTGGGCCGCGGCTACCCGGAAGTGAAAATCGGACGTCTTCCAGCCAATAATGCAGCTGAAGCAGCAGTCGCAGTGGAGCACATTTTGAACTACCCTGGGCTGCCGATCTCGGGCTGGCGAGGGCAGGTGACTGCGGACGTCGCCGATTTGTCAGCCGGCGATTTCCCTGCGCAAGGTGATCAGATCATTGCCGCGAATCCCACGGTGACATGGACGCGTAACTACCTCGGCATAACCAGTCCGACCGCAGCAGATGCGACAGAAGCCCTGCGTCAGGCAGCATGCGGCGGCGCGGATATCATCATCTACAACGGCCATGGCAGCGCGGCCCATTTGGGTAACAGTTCACCTCATATTTTGGACACGACGTCGGTTCAGGCGTGGACGGGAGATGTGGTTTTCATGGGCGCGACATGCACATTGAATTGGGTGGCCAAAGCTCAAAACAATTACCGCAGCGTTCCGATTCAAGCGCTGGTGCAGCCGCAGGGCGGCATGGCTGCGTCGATCGGTACGACGACTTACATGCAATCCGGGCCTGACGTCGCATTCGTTCAACAGTTGCTCGCACAATGCCGCAATTCCGCGTCGGGCGCGCGTTGGGGCGACGTGTTGCTCGGGGCGCAACAATGGGCCTATGGGCAGAGCCGTGCTTCGCAAACTGCCAATGGAAACTGGTATCTGGATCTCAGCAAGACTGAGTGCATTTTGGGCGATCCAGCGATGCCCGTTCGGGCCAAGAGCAAACTGCCAGCAATGAGTAACGGAATTAAAACGGGTACCTTCTAAAACGGGCTGATAGATGAACGGAGTGCTAACTCCGTTCTGCGAGACGTGCGAATGGGTGTATTTGAGCGGGGGCGCAGGCGATGGCCAATGGAATGATTCGAACAAGCGGGATAGTCTGGGAAGAATTGGAGCGCGAAGCGCTGCTGGTCAATCCCGAAACAGGTGCATCATGGCTTTTGAATGCAACTGCTACCCTCATCTGGAAGCAATTCAGCGACGCGACCGAATTGAAAGCACTGTCACGCGCAATCGCGAAGCACAGCGGCCAACGACTGCGCGTCATTGAGAGCGAAATCCACGCATTTTGCGCTGCGTTAACGCAGGCCGGGCTACTTCAGCCCACAACAGCCGCCTCAAGCACCGGATCGTACGACTCGGCGGCGTATTTTGTGG
>JANXLS010000023.1 GCA_025355035.1 Planctomycetota bacterium
CGCAACGTGCTGCGACTGGGGTTGGCCGAACTGACGATCTGCCCGGAGACGCCGAACAAAGTCATCCTCAACGAAGCCGTTGAATTGGCGAAACAATTCTCGTCCGACGAAGCGGGCGCGTTCGTCAACGGACTGCTCGACAAATTGTGTTCGAAGCGGCGGCCGGAAGTGACGGCGTAGTACACATTGAAACTCTTTTTCACGCCTCCTTTTGGAAGGTCCATTGAAAACTCCTCATTCGAACGCCACCACGAAAGCGCAGGTGCTGCCGGCGCATGTTGGATTTCGCGCGGATCGCGCGCTGTGCGCAATCATCGAAAGCTTGAATCGCCGCGCGGCGAAGACGCTTTTTCACGAAGGACTTGTACGTCTGAATGGTACGGTCGCGTCGGGATCGGAGCGTGTGAAGGCTGGAGACTCGCTTGAATTCCCGAACCCGGATTTGAGTCCCACCGAGAATCTGATTGAGAAAGCAAAGGCTCCGCGGCTGACCACTCCGCACGGGCGGCATCTCGTTCGTTTGTATGAAGACAACGACGTGCTGGTGATCAGCAAGCCGGCGGAGATTCCGGTCTATCGCGGGCAGGACGGGTTCTCGCGGCGCGACACGCTGGAAGACGTATTGGTTCGCGCGTATCCGCCGAAGAAAATTCCGGCGTATGCTCTACCGCCCAAGCCCAAGAGCAAAGGACCGATTCGGCATGCCAAGCGCGAGGACGAGGAAGACGAAGACGCGGCGCCGGGCGTAGACAACGCGGCGGGGACGTTGCAGCCGGGGTTTTATTTTGTCCACCGGTTGGACATGGAGACCAGCGGCTGTCTGCTGATCGCGAAAAATCACGAAGCCTACGAGGCGCTCACGCGCGAGTTTCGGGAGCGGACGATTCACAAGGAATACCTCGCGATTGTGGCGGGAGCTGTGTCGTGGGACGAAGTGGTTTCGACGCGTCCGATCAAATACGTTCGCGGCGTTACGGAGAAAAAATACGACGAAGGCGATTGGCGCGAGACGAAGCGCGGATCGACGCCGTTTTATTCGCTGATGCGCAAGCAGCGAACTGAAGAGCATCATGCCGCTCCAAAGCTGGGACAGAAGAAGGGCATCGCATTGGAAGAAGGCAGTGAGGAAGGCAAGCCTTGCGAGACTCTGTTCATCGCGCTGGAACGCTATCGCGGGTATTCCATGATCCGCTGCGAACCGCGCACGGGGCGTACGCATCAGATCCGCGTCCATCTCGCGGCGCTGGGGCATCCTCTGGCGTACGATCCGTTCTATGGAAAAAAATCGCCGTACCGATTGCGGGATTTCGAACCGTCGGTCGGACCCAGCGAACGCGGCGACGAAGTGGTGCTCAACCGTCTGCCCCTGCACGCGTGGAAGCTCGGCTTCACACATCCGCGCACGGGGAAGAAGATTTTCATCGAAGCGCCGCCTCCGCGCGATTTCAAGGAGTTTGCGCGGTTGTTGAAGAAGTTCAGAAGTTTCGGAAATCGATAAGCCAGGAAATGGCGTAAAGGGTGGCTGACTATAGCGTGAGCTTGTTTCAGCCGTCCCTGACGGGACGACCATCTGGCATCGTCGTTGGACCCGGCAATGAATCGCCGGGCTGCCATTGGGATGTCGCTATCGGGACAGGACACCCCTTTTGTAGGCAAAGTGCCGTTGTGGTACTAAATAGACGAGTTTAATTTACGCCTGCACCGCTTCGATCAATACTTCCATCGCGGCAATGTGTTCCGCGCGAGCCAGGCGCAGACAAGCCGATGCATCGGCGCGCAACCCGGCGTTCTGCGCCGTCTCCGGCTTTTGCATGGGAAACAATCCAGACAGCGTTCCGAAACACTCGGCTTCGTGTTCAAGGTGTCCAGCCGCTTTCTTAAGCAATTCAGTCTGAAGCGTCCATGCGGGTTCAGCAGCCAACTTCTTCACCCATAGCGCCGCTGCTGAACGCGCTTCCGCATAATAACCCGCGTAGTAACCGAGCGTCCAATGTTGCGACACGCGCCCAGTTTCGATCGCCGCCGACCACGCGTTATAAGCGGTCGTGCCGACAACGAGGTCCATCGGCGTCACGATCCGCTCTCCTTTATTATCCATTTCCTGGCCGAGATGTTGCGCAATCGCCCCTTTTATTGCGTCGCGCGCGGCCGCATTCGGGTCGTAATCGGACAACGGACCCGTTGGGATCAGTACGAAAATCAGCGGGGGATTCTCCGATCCCAAATCCATCCCGTTGACCGGCGCATCTTTCTGTCCATCCAAAAAAGTGCTGACCGAATAATCCTCGGTCAGATCATCGTAGCCATAGATGATTCCAAAGGCCGGCCCGTGCATTCCAAACGAAATCGCCGGGCGGCCATCGTCGAGCGCTTTACCGGTCGTCCGCATCCATGCCAGTCGAATCTGCCGCAAATCGTCCGGTGTGTAAAACAGATCGCGCAACCCCGCGACACAAGCGTACCCCGTCCGATTGGCGATCGCCGAACATGTCTCATCCCACTGGCGTCCGAGAAGGCCGACCGGAAGGAGACTGCGATGAATCTGCGTCCGCAAGCCCAGCCCGGATAGCCCCCACAGGTCTTCGATCGGGCGCGCGTCATCGAGCGCGGCCAACACACCGGCCCACGAGCCCAGGAAGCTGTCCATACAAGGCTGAAATCGGGCGTTTGGAATCTCAATCGGCATCGTTTATCTATCGCATTCGGAAAATTTTGGACTTGCTTACTGCTATCAGTATACTCAAGAATCGAGTAGGTGCTAAAATAAGATCGCGCAACGAACGGAATGGAACACGTCATGTCCTTCTATTACTACGCAGGCAAAGCGCTTGAAATCATCGGCATGACAATCGTCGCCGCCGCATTGCTGGCCGGGATCGGCATCGATGGCAATCCCAGCATGGCGAAAGAAATCATCCTGCTCGCCGTCGGCGGCACAATTTTCTGGTTCGGTCAATGGCTCGAACAATCGAAGTAAAATGATTCCACATTTGAGAGAGCCATCCTGCCGTACTCCGGTCCTCTAGAGCAACTCACGTTTGAATGTACACGCATCTGCTTGCGGCGTGCAAGCTGGCTCTTCGTTGCTCTCGCACGCCGTATCTACTCAATACGGCTTAGAGCTACCGGACAAAACCCTCGCGCCAATCTGCTTGCGGCGGGCGGCGTGGTACTTCGAAAAACTCGCTTCGCGTAGTCTCCAAATACGCTGTGCTCGTCTTTCTCGTCCCACTTGCCCGGCGCGGCGCATCTGCATGTACATTCAAACGTGAATTGCTCTAAACTTCGGCGAGAGAAAAGCAGTTGCCGTTGAAGCATCAGAACGTGAAAACAGTTCGATCTTTGCATGCATAAATTTCACAGCGAATAGCGTTGCAATTCCGAAAACCGACGCTAAAAACCCACCAGTAGGTATGCTCTTCCAAACAATTAAATAAGCAAGGGACCGACATGGCACTGAAACCGGGTACTCGAATCACTTCTCGCGGCGAGCAGACGCGCGACCAGATTATGCAGGCGGCGCGAACACTTTTTACCCGTCGCGGCTACCATTATACAAGCGTCTACGACCTCTTCGAACACGCCGAAACAACGAAAGGTGCGTTCTTTCATCACTGGAAAACGAAAGAAGACCTGGCGCTCTCGATTCTCGAACGGATGGAAGCATTTTTTGATTCGAATTTTTTCGTGCTCAAAGACGCTCCATGTCGAGCGCGATCGAAGATTGAAAATGTTATAAACCTCATTGCTGAAATGAGTCACGGAGACGGTGGCTACGGCCGGCTGTTCGCAACGTGGTGCATGGAAATGGCCGAAAACGAAGATCAACTCGGCCCCGCCGTGCATTGCCTCAAACTGCGCTGGTGCGAGTTCTGGAGAGCTTTGATTCAAGGTGCTCAAGACGACAAGGACATGCGATCAGATATTTCTGCAGAAAATCTCAGTTTCCTTGTGGTTTCTGCGATCTTCGGCGTCCAACTTATGAAGCGCGAAGGGGGGCCTGAAACTAGAGGCGTCTACGAGGCCCTAAGGATCACACTTCTGACGTAAAGTAAATAAGTGAAAAAAAGATTTTAAAATTTTAAGTTTGTTACGAAGAAACCGACCAGTTGGTCGTCATTACTAATGAAAGGACCGATAATCAGGAACGAGGAAGTGAAAAGAACGACTTGAAAACTGAATAAAACATAAGCCGCTCCCGGGTGTTACCTGAAAAGACGATATCCCTGGAACCCCCTCCTCCACTGTTCGTCTTGAGGGTAGCAGCCGGGGCGGTCCAAGAAAAAATTAAAAAATCAGTGTGACACGTAAACTAAATGATCCGTTTAAACACAAGAAGTAGGAGATAAAGCTTCAACAAGTTTACCAACGCGGGAGATTGAAACGACAATCGAGGTTGACCAACCTGAAGTTCAAAGCATCACATCAATACCAACCCTCGAATGTAGTTCCTCCAATCTGCAGTACCCAACAATCTCGGTTACCGGTTCCTTCTCCCGCGTTTAAGACTCAAAACAAAAAAGCCGACTTCAAAAATGATGTCGGCTTTTTATTTTTACCGCTAGATCGCAGAATATTTTCGTGGAAGACCGGATTAGATCGTTGTCCCACCCATTGCCCGTCTTCGAGCTGCATAGCGCCGTACCAATTCATCCACAAGTACGCCCGCTAAAATCACAAATCCGATGATCGCAAATTCAAGCTGCGTCTTAATTCCAAGCACATTGATCGCATTATACAAAACCCGCAATACCGCCGTCCCAACAATCACGCCCAAGATAGAGCCTTCGCCTCCCCGCAGGCTGCATCCGCCCAACACAGCCGCCGCAATGGCATACAATTCATACGAATTGCCCTGAGCCGATGGCTGCATCGAATTGTAGTAAAACGCGAACAAGACGCCGCCAATGCCCGACATCAATCCGCACAAAACATACGCCAGAATCGTCATCCGATCCGTGCGAATCCCGCTGTACTTCGCCGCGTCTTCATTGCTTCCCAGAGCGAACAAGTAACGCCCGTACACCGTGTAATTCAAAAAGAATCCGGCAATCAACGCCAGCACAATCAAAATCAAGCACGGAATCGGCAGCGCAAATCCCCCCATCATGGGCACCACCACCTTGCCCTTTGCCATCGCATTTAAAAACGTGTGATCCGAACTAAAACCCAGCGCCTGATCGTCCGTGATCCAACGCGTAAGGCTGCGATAGATCAACATCCCGCACAGTGTCACGATAAAGGAAGGCAGCCTCATCCACGCAATCAACATCCCGTGAATCAATCCGATCAGCACCGAAAGCAACAGCACCGCGACGACAGCCAATGCCACCGGGACCTGCGTTTCTTTCAGAATCAACGCCAACAGACACCCCGTCATCCCCACGACCGATCCGATCGACAGATCGATGCCGCCCGTGATGATCACAAACGCCGCCCCAATCCCGATGATCGCGTATAACGACGTCCAATGAATGATGTTCTCTAGATTGTACGCCGTAACAAATTTCGGCTGAATAATCCACGAGATCAAACAAACGACGACCAGAAGAATCGAAATACCAAGAACCTTTTTCATCTATTACCCTTTATTTTTCACGCGAAGGAGTCAGGAGTTTAGAGGTCTGACTCCACACGTCCGCTGTTTTCGGTGCCTCTGCGAGAGAGTATAGGGAGTTACTTCTTTTTCAAATGCGCGTCAAAAAACGCCAGCATCGCCGCATCCGCTTTCTTGGCGTCGTCGCCTTTGAATCCATGCCCCGCGCCTTGCAGCGTCAACAACTCCGCTTCGACTTTGTTCGCTCTCAGTTTTTCAACCATCCACGTCGCCTGCTCGTACGCCACATAATTGTCTTCCGTGCCGTGAATGCACAGCGTCGGGACAGACTTCTCGTTCACCCACGTCAACGGGCTGCCCTTCACGTGCTCCGCCAGCTTCGTCTTCAAATCTCCACCGAAAAACAACGGCAGCACGTCCTTTGCATCGACACTCTTGTCATACGATTTCGTAAAATCGCTCGGCCCGAAATAATTCACGACACACGCGACATCACTCGACTGATCGAGACTCCCCTCGCCTTCGAATTCCTTCACGCCATTCGTCACCGCCAAAAATTGAGCGAGATGCCCGCCCGCCGAACCGCCCGTCACACCGATGCGCGCCGGATCGACATGATACTTCGCGGCGTTCGCGCGCAACCATCGCACCGCCGCTTTGCAGTCGTACACCGCCGCCGGAAACAGGTACTTCGGCGCAAGCCGGTACGTCACCGTGATCGCCACGTACCCATTCTGAGCCAGCGTTATGCACTGCTTGTCGTATCCCTCGCGCTTGCCCGCACGAAACCCGCCGCCATGAATACACACAATCGCCGGGAACGGACCGTCGCCAGTCTTCGGCCGAGCGAGATTGACTTGAAGGTGCTGGTTGTCCGGATTCGAAAATTCCAAATCCTTCTCAAACACCACATTTTCCGGAACAACCATTTCCGCGGCCCGGAGCGAAACAAGAGCCACGAATGCAATCAAAATAAGAGCAAGCTTTCGCATGACGATTTCCTTTGTTGACGAGTAAACTGGTCTTAGCAATACACCGTTGAGCGCCAAAAAGTAGAGCCGAAATTCGTTCGATACCTGTGTGCGAAAAAGTTGAACGGATTTCAACACAACGTAAAAATTCTCATATTTATTACGCGAAAGCTCACGCCTCGTCGGAGTAAACAGGAACGTCAATCCCGGATCAATTCTCGTTTTTGAAGGACAGTCTATTCACTATGCTAACCCTTGCCATTTCGCGCAGCCTCGCATCGCTGATTATCCTGGTCGCTTTCACACTCGTCGCAGGTGAAAAACTTCCACATCACCAGACAACTCCGCCCGGCCCGGCGCTCTCCGCGGACGAAGCTGCCGCGAAGATGGTCCTGCCGCCCGGCTTCAAAGCTGAATGCGTCGCGTCCGAACCCGACGTGATTAACCCGACCGCGTTCACCTTCGACGAACGCGGTCGCATCTGGGTTTGCGAATCGATCGAATACCCGCGCCCCGACGCCGGCAAGGGCAAAGACAAGATCAAGATTCTCGAATTCAGCGAGAAAGACAACAAGTACCATCTCGTCAAAGTCATCAAAGACGATTTGAACATTCCCTGCGGCATCGTGATGGGCAACGGCGGTTTCTATTACACAAACTCCCCCGACATCGTCTTTGCCACGCTCGGCGAAAACGACACCGTCGTTAAAGAGGAAATCATCCTGACGGGCTTCGGTCGAGCCGACCGCCACGAACTCCCCAACTCGTTGACATGGGGCCCAGACGGCTGGCTCTACGGCATGAACGGCGTCTTCAACGCGGCTAAAGTCGAGAACCAAGGCAAGACGTTCAACTTCACATGTGCCGTTTGGCGCTGGCATCCGAAGACAAAAAAATTCGAACTCTTCGCCGAAGGCACCAGCAACCCGTGGGGCCTCGATTACAACGCGCAAGGCGATTGGTTCGTCGAATGCTGCGTGATCAAACATCTCGCCCACATCACGCAGAGCGGCTACTACCACCGCCAAGGCGGTCCCTATCCGCCCTTCACACACAAAATCGCAGACACGCTGGTCACCACCCAGGAACATTTCCTCGCCGCCAACGCAGGCCTGTGCATCTACCAAGGCGACGCATTTCCGAAGGAATATCAAAACGCGTTTTTCATGGGCAACCTGCACGGCAGCTCAATCAACAGCGATATCGTCACGCGCAACGGTT
>JANXLS010000049.1 GCA_025355035.1 Planctomycetota bacterium
CGCAACGTCGGACGCATCGCCGGAGCAACCGGCGCATTGGATATTCCCGCGCGAACGCTGGGCCTCGGGTCCGTGCAGTTGCAGGCGCGCGGCTACCGTGACGAAGGGCTCGTTGTCGCCGCGCAAAGCGAACCGATCGAAGCCACCATTGAGCCTAATTGGATGCCCGCGCAGGAAAAAGATCCCAATGCGACGAAGCAGGGACTGCGCGTGGAATTCGACGATGGTACGGTCAAAACAGTCGAGCCGACGCGTGACGCCAAATGGCTCGCCGCAGCGGGCTTGAGGAAGTCGCACCGCTCGACCCTCGACGCGTGGTTCGAAGCGCCGGCGAATGATCTCTATCAATTCCAAATCCGCTCGCCGATGACATTGTCGCTTCTGATCGACGGCGTTTCACAACGACTTCCTGCAACAAACGATTGGCGCTACGTTCTCGTTGCGCTGAGAAAAGGCGCGCATCAATTACGCCTGAAAGTCGACGCGGCAAACGTGGACCCGTCGCTGGACATCCGCTTTGGCGCGTCCGGAACGCACAGCCTGGAGGCGAAACAATTCCAATGCGTTGAGGACGAAAAGTAGCGACGTGTCCGCCGCATGGAATCGGCTCTTTTACGGAGTCGCGCGGAATGTAAGATGATCGTCCGGCGTTTGGATCAACGAAACGGGATCATCACATGGCCTTGAAAGCTCAAACCTGCGCGAACCATCCTGACCGCCCCGGCAAAGCGGTCTGCATGAAATGCCGCAAGACGGTGTGTCTCGAATGCGCGACGCTGTGGGATGGGATTAATTACTGCGTCAATTGTTTGAAGAAAACGCGCGACGACACGCGCGAGAAATCGTCCGCCTTTGCCTGGATAGCGATGCTGTTGAGCCTGGGAGCGCTCTTTTACGCCGGAAGCTACGCGATGGTTTGGGCCGGCGCGCTCATTTCGCGCATGTTGATGTGAAGAGTTTGGGGAGCGCGCGCGATACGCGATGTGTTACTCCAAACGTTTCACTCTATTTAGAACGTTCCCTGCCATGCGCATTTCAACGCGTCGAGCGGTTCGTCGATCCAAAATTCGCGTTCCGGGCCCGAAAATTGGAGCATCTTCACAGTCGTCACTTCGCCGCAACACGCGTGAGGCAGACCGCCGAGAATCGCTTCGAATTCCTGTCGCACCGCAGGTCGCACTTCAACCAAATATCGCGCAGGGCTTTCGCTCATCAAAACCACATGCGGCGGGAGCATCTTCGGGACTGGCACTTTCGCCAATTCGATCCGCGCACCCCAGTCGCCCGCGAATGCCATTTCCGCAGCCGCAACCGCCAAGCCACCCTCGCTCAAGTCGTGGCACGCTCGGACGGTCCCTTGAACGATGGCTTTATGCATTGCGTCGTGGATGCGCTTGGCCATTTTTAGATCGACATGCGGAATTGTGCCATCGAGAATCGTTGCGCCCGTCACCAGATTGTAGTGGCTGCCTCCGAGTTCTTCCTTCGTCAAGCCAACGACGAAGAGCAAGTTTCCGGCTTCTTTTAAATCCATCGTCACGCATTGGCGAACGTCTTCAACAAGGCTCATCCCGGAGATCAACAACGTCCCCGGGATCGCGATGGTCTTTCCGCCTGCGGCGTATTCGTTGTTCAACGAATCCTTTCCGCTGATGAACGGTGTCCCGTACGCGATCGCCGCTTCGGTGGCACCTTCGCAACACAGCGCCAGTGCCCCGAGTTGCTCAGGCTTCGACGTGTTTCCCCAAGAGAAATTGTCGAGAATAAACGTGTTCGCCGGATCGGCTCCGGTCGCAACGAGATTGCGGACGCATTCGTCGATCGCCAGTTTCGCCATTTCGCGCGGGTCGCGTTCGGTGAATTGCGGGCAGAGTCCGTTGGCCAGCGCCATGCCCTGAGTCGATCCGAGAATCGGCGTCAACACCGCCGCGTCGCTCGGGCCGTCATTGTATTTGCCGGTGAGCGGCTTGACCACCGTCCGGCCCTGAACTTCGTGATCGTACTGGCGGATGATCCACTGCTTCGAAGCGATGGTCGGATGGGCGAGCAATTTGCGCAGCAGCGGCCCGAAGATCGCGCACGGCCGCGTTCGAGAATTGTTCAGCAATCGCGTGTCGAGATTCAGCGCCTTCTGCACGGCACCCAGCGCTTCGTGCGAGGAGTGAATGCCCGGATTCGACGCCGGCATTTTCCACACGGCGCTGCGTGTGAATTGCGGCAGGCCACCGTGAAGGAACTTCATCGCCATCTCGCCGACGGGCTGCCCCTTGAACGTCAGGCGCAGAATCGTGTCGCTGGCGAAGACGCCAATGGCCGTCGCTTCGACGTCCTCGCTGTCGCACAATGTCTTCAACGCATTCCAATTTTTGGGCGGAACGGAGACGACCATGCGTTCCTGCGCTTCGCTGATCC
>JANXLS010000121.1 GCA_025355035.1 Planctomycetota bacterium
CGTCCGCCAGAACCTGCTCACGAAATTTGGGGTGATGGTGCTGACAGCGGATTCTAATTTCACCGATCCCACTTCGGTGCCGGGTAAAGCACTGGGCTTCGTTGAAAGTTTCCGCGCGACACAAGACGCCCACGTCAAAGCCCATAATGTTCTACGCGGCAAACGCGATATCGTCCGCCAGAAATACTGGCCCGGTGGTCCCAAGCCATTGGGCTACAAGCTGGAAAGCGTGACGCGTGTGTGCGATGGTCGAACCGAAATTATTGGCAGTCGCCTCGTACCGGACCCGCAGTGGGCGTCCGTGGTTCGCGAAATTTTTGATATGGCCGACAAGCTCGGCTTCGGCTCAAACCGCATCGCACAAGCTCTGAACAAGCGCGGCGATTTGGTGGAACAGAGTCGCAGTCACCGCTTCCATTCCGACACAATTAATCGAATACTATCCAATCCGATTTACAAAGGCGTGATGGTGTTCGGACGCGTGGCGACAGATATTGTCGACGACCGCAAAGTCACTGTTCGAAACGCGGCGGACGAGCATTTCATCGTGAAAGATTTCTGCGAATCGTTGATCACGCCGGAACAATGGGAGCGCGTCAACGCGGTGCGTTCCGAGCGCGGCGCGTGTATCAAGCGCCTGCGCGGTCGTAACAAATCGAGCAAACAATTCCAAGCGCTCGCGCCGGGAATGATCTTGAAATTCCCGCTCTCGGGCTTGGTGCGCTGTGGCGTCTGCGGTGCATCAATGCGCCCGAATCAGGGTGGCGGAACAAGCAAACGTGGCCGACGGTTTGTGTATTACATGTGTGCAAATCATCACCACGGCAGCTGCACCAACCCGCTGTACTGCCCGGAAGATTGGTTGCGTGAATCCGTCTTGGGTGCGTTGCGCAATCGCCTGTTTCCAGCTCCTGGCGCATCCGGCGAAATTCCGGCGTGGTTCCCGGAACTCGTCGCCGAAGTGGAAAGCAATCTCGAAGAATTGGCGCAATCCAAACAGAGCAACGCGCGCCCCGCGCTCGAACAGGAACTGAAGGACATCGAGAGCAAGATCAAAGGTTGGATGCTGTCGTTCGGAGATCCCAATCTTCCCACCGCCATGCGCGGCGTCATTGTGGAGCAATCCAAATCCGCATGTGAACGCCGTGAACAGATTGTGCGTGAACTGGCGCAGATCGACAACCTGAAGGAGATCGTGAAGCGCGAATTGAATCCGAAACGCGTGATTGAGTGCCTGCAACAACTCGCGATGGTGATGGAAGGAAGCAATCCGACGCAGTTGAACCACGAACTGTCGCGACACATCGATCGCATCGAAGTGTTCCCGGATCGTCGCGTCGTCATGCGCACGTGCCGTTTGGGTGTGTTCGAGGGCTTGGATTTCATACTGTCAAACGGCACGGGTAGCGTGGAACGCACTGCCGACGCCGCGGAAAACCAAGACCCCGCGGTGCACCGCATCAAACCGCGCCTGCGCGTCAAATTGAATGTGGAAAGCGGCGGGAATTTCAGCGCCGCGTCGGCCTCAGGATCACGAAGGGTCGAA
>JANXLS010000124.1 GCA_025355035.1 Planctomycetota bacterium
CGACTGGGCATCAAAGTCGAGGATCAGAATTTCACGCGGCTGGAGTACGAGGGTGACCGTTTCGCCGAAGCTCCACGTTTTTTTCAATCCCTCTTTTTTGCCATGCTGCATTGAAAGCTCGAACGGGCCGCTGTTGGGCACGAGGCCGAACGCGCGATCCAAGCGAAACGAATAGGTCTGCGGCTTCGCGCTCGGATTGTGAATCGAGACGTATCCCAGCGCTGACGTCCATCCGGTGTAGCCGTAAACTTCCCCCGCGGTGGCGATGTCGATCTTCTTGAAATTTGGTTTGCCATCGACGGGCCCGATCGGCGAGCCGCCGTGCATGCGCGCGCGTGTGAAGGCCGGGGCGACATGATCGAGCCACTTGATGCCGTCCGCAACGACATCGAAATCGCCGGGTTTGAGATCGGCGACGCAGAAGTAAAATTCAACGCTGGCCGACCCGCGCGAGAGGGCCATGAAGAAATAATCCCGGAACGCTTCAGGGGTGGCGTCGCCAAAACGTGTGGCGTTTTTGGCGGGCTCGTGGTTGAAGAAACTGCTCAGCGGCACTTGCAATTTGTCGACGGCGGTCATCTGGTGATACAGACCGTCGCGGTAGCAAAGTTGTTCGGTGCGGGTCGTGCCCGAGGCTCCGTCCTGCATGTTCACCATGCTCAGCACGTCCGTGTGCATGAGCCACCAGGGGCTGATGGTCGCGCCGTTGTGACACATGATCCGCACGTCCGGATTTTTCGCGTGAACGTGGTCGAAGATCGTGATCAAGCGTTCCGTGGCGGCGGTGATGTAATAGCGCTTGGATTCATCGAACTTCGGATCGTCGAGGCGCGGGTCGTTGGCTGTCGCATCGGCGGGGATCAGGTGCGAAACAACGGGTGCGCCGCGGCCCGCTTTCGTTTCAAAAAAATGGTTGACCACGTCGCCGAAGATGCCGTCGAGTTTGAAATAGAACGAGCCCATGTCGACGAGTTCCAGCATCCGTTTTTCGTAGAGATCCATGTAGCGCGGTCCGGCCATCGACATCGCCTTTTTGATCTGACCGCTCTTGGGATTGCGGCCGCCGACGAGGACGTCGAAGCCCTTTTGTTCCAGCACGTCTACGTTGGCTTGCGCGCCGAAGATGCACGCGGGGCTGACCCACAAGCCCATCTTCGATCCTAGCGCTTCGATGTCGTGGCGGAGCGAGACGAGGTTTTTCTCAAACGTCTTTTCATTGACTTGAAAAATTCCGGTGCTCCAATCGGCCAGGGGCGAGCGCGGCGGGCGGGAGTTCTGCCAGCCGTCATCGATCACATACGTATCGAGCGGGCGGCACCCACGTTTCACGACGAGTTCGTTGTGGAGCTTGTAGATCGATTCCAAAACTCTTGGCTGCGTGACGCTGGCCTTGAGGTCGAACCAACTGTTGTATTGAATCTTCAGTCGTGCCGGCGCGCGGCGGACTTCTTCGATGTAGTTCAGGAACGCGTCTTTGATGAAAGCGGGATCGTCCGCGACTCCGAAGACGGCTTTGTAAGTCGTGTACGTTTCGCCCGGGCGCAAGTCCACGCCGCGCTGAACCCCACAGCGGATCGCGCCTTCCTCGGCGCGGTTCCATGACGCCGGAAATTCGACGCCCCAGAATGTTGCGCTGACTTTTGTGTAGATCGGCTCGCCCAGCGCGGGAAGAAAGGTGCGTTGCACCCACATGCGTTCTTCGGTCGCGGCCGGCGCGAAAGCATCGGCGGCGGGGATCGATTCGATGTCGACCAGTTCCAGCGTCTGCGCGTTGTCGGATGTGATTTCGAGAAACTTGTGCCCGTACGATTTGCCGGATTCGAGCGTGTAATGCACGCGCACGCGCACACCGTGTTTGTCGTCGCGCAGGTCGGCGAGCGCGCTGGATGCATCGCCCGTTAGACTGAGAACTTTGAAATCGGAGGCGGTGAGGAGCGTATCGGGTTCCAGAGACTCGACGCTCGTCGAAAGACGCAGCCGGAATTCTTCGCAGCGGGCAAGCTCCGGCGTGAGCGTTTGGTGCGCAAGGCGGTTCTCGATGCGGACCGTCTTCAGCGCGCCGCCGTCGATGCTGAGCGTTCGCGAGAGTTTGTCGTTTTGAAGCACAACGGCATCCGCCGCGAACAGCAGCGAGAGCGGCGCGAGGCACAGCGTGGTCAGAATAAATATGGATCGAGTCATTTTTTCTCTTTCGTGTTTTTTAGCAGCTCACGGGGGCGGTTCGCGGTTCCCGGTTCCCGGTTTTGGCATCTTGAGTTCAAGCAGCCAGTGTTCACCTTCCAAGCGTTGTTGTTTTGCCTGCGGATTATCCGCCTGGTTGTCGAATTCTGCGGACTGCTGACCTGAGAGGTACAATTCACGCTCCTGGCGTTCGTTGGCCCATGTCGTATAACGGTAACCGGACGTCCTGACCGAACGTCCCAGGATGTCCTTGCCGGTCGCGGTATCGTAGTGGTACACGATACTGTAGGCACATGCGCGCGGCGGTGCGCCGTTGTCTTTGAACCAGGGCACCAAACTCTTGCCTTCCAATCCGGGAGGCGCGGTAATTCCACAGAGTTCTGCGAGGGTTGGATACAGATCCAACAATTCCACGGCTTGCGTCACCACTTTTCCGCGAGGCACTCCGGCCCCGGCGATGATAAACGGCACCCTCGTCGCATTCTCGAATGCCGATTGTTTTGACCACAATCCGCCATGATCGCCCAAGTGAAATCCATTGTCTCCAATCACGGCAACGACCGTCGTGTCCCAAAGTTTTTGACGGTCAAGTTCGTCCAGCACCAGGTGGAGATTGTCGTCCGTGAACGATACGCAGGCGTAGTATCCTGCGATGGCTTTGG
>JANXLS010000166.1 GCA_025355035.1 Planctomycetota bacterium
CGAAACTGGCGAGCGTGGAGGTGTTCGAATCGCCGGGATGTTCCGCGACGTATCGCGCTTAAATCCAAAGCGGAATTCCGTTTCGGTTTGTCAAAACTCAATGCGACACTAGAATGTGAAAATGACCTCGATTCATGCGACAGCGATAGTCGATAAACACGCCCAAATTGCCGATGGTGTTCAGATCGGCGCGTATTCTCTGGTTGGCCCGGATGTGGTTCTGGGCGAGGGTTGCGTCATACACAATCACGTAACTCTTGCTGGCGCGACAATGCTCGGACGCAATGTTCAAATTCATCCCGGCGCAGTGGTTGGCGGGCCTCCTCAGGATCTGAAATACAAAGGCGAAAAAACGACGCTATCCATCGGCGACAGCACGGTCATACGCGAATGTTGTACGCT
Organism: Planctomycetota bacterium; assembly: GCA_025355035.1. Classification (GTDB taxonomy): domain Bacteria; phylum Planctomycetota; class SZUA-567; order H5-PLA8; family H5-PLA8; genus JANXLS01. The sequence goes on from JANXLS010000166.1 coordinate 403, forward strand.
GCATGTCGGCACGGAATTGGGCGGGGGTAAAACGGTTGTTGGCAGCAACAATCTGATCATGGCGTATGTCCACATCGCTCACGATTGCATTCTGAAAAACAACATTGTGATCGCGAACGGTTCGCAACTCTCCGGCCACGTTCACGTCGATGACGGCGCGCGCATTTCGGGGCTGGCGGCACTGCATCATTTCGTGCGAATCGGCATGTGCGCATTTGTTGCCGGCTGTGCCAAACTGTCGATCGACGTACCGCCATTCACGCTGGCTGAAGGACACCCGGCGAAAATCAAGGCGCTTAATAAGGAAGGCATGAAGCGTCGAGGTTTGACGCCGGAAGCGATGGATGCGGTTAAAGCTGCGTTCAAATTGTTCTACCGCGATTCTGAATTGAAACACGAAGAAGCGTTGCGACGGATCGCTGACGAAGGCCACGAAAAGCACCCGGAAGTAAAACTGTTTGTTGATTTTTTGCGTGAAACATCGGCTGGAAAATTCGGTCGCGCTCTCGAAGCAAAGCGCGAAATCGTCCCGCCCAACGAGCGGGATGGAAAGCTGAATTTCAAGATCGAAGATAAAACCGACGACCGGGACGAATAGCTTCACGGTTCTCGCACGTTCAGTTCCAATTTCCATGCGCCTGCTTCGTCGATGGCGTTGAACCATAATTCCAGCGTTCCGACAGTGGTGACGATGCTTTTCAAGCGGACAGGAACGAACGTTCCGGGTTCGTCGAAGAGTGTTGCGGGGATCGTCGTTTCGATCGGCTCCAGTTCGCGTATGGCGTCCTGGCGGATTTCGACGCGGTCGCCGATGCGGTCATCGCGACGTTCGGCCGCGGAGAAAAATCGGAATTGGGTGGGCTCGCCGACGGTCAATCCGAACTCGGCGCCGGGAACATCAAATTCGGTGCCTTCGTCCATCCCGAACGGAACGACGCACAGTCCGGTTATCGTTGGGATTTTGCCCGGTATTGCCGGGCGCGGCGATTCGATGCCCACGTAATAGCTGCGCGGAACGCCGCCGCAGATTCGGACGCCGTGCGCTTTTTGGACGCGTCCGAAGAAAGCCGCTCCGCGCGCCACTGCCAAATCGGGATCGGTGCACACCAATTCGCGCGGCGCGCTCCCGCCTTCGATTTCGATCCATTTCGTCACGATGTTCGCAGTGTGCTCGCGCAACAATTCGGATTTCATCACGCCACCGTTGAACAAAATCGCGGTCGGGTGATAGGTTTCCGAGGCTGCGTTGGCGCCGGTGCGCTGTTCGGATTCGTGAGTGAGAAACTTAGCGAGATGCTTGGTGATTGACGGATCAGCCGCGTAGCCCAATCCCAATTCGCGCAGTCCTGAACGCCCCGGCTTGCATGGACGCGCGGACGCGTCGCATGGATCGAGGAAACCGTCGAGTATGACGCGTTCGGCTTCGCTCCGCGCGAACGAGGCGTTGACGCTCGTGCCAATAACGGCTGCACCGCGTCCGAGAATTGGGAGCGGAAGTTGCGCTTCGGCACTGGGCTTGGGATCGGTCAACGCATTGGATAATCGGCCGGGTTTGCGAAACGATTTTTTTGGTTTTTTGCGGATGTAAAGACACGCGGCATCGTCACGTGTTTCGCTGGGGACGGAGTTGGCCCGTCGCGCCACTGGAATCACCGGGATTGTTTCAATGTGTTCGGTGTCTGCGCAGGTTGCTCGCGTTAATTTTGTCGCGAATATTTTTGAATGAAGCAATCGTTCCTTCGCGTCGCGACAGGCGAGCGCCAGTCCGCGCACTTGCCATGCGTCGAGTTTGATTCCATCGACTTCGAGTTTCTGCGCGGCGGATCGAGCGAGCGCCATGTCCATGTTGTCCCCGCCGAGAAGAATGTGCTCGCCGACCGCGACGCGGCGCAACGCGATCGCTCCGCGTTCGTCCCCGACTGCGATCAATGTGAAGTCTGTTGTGCCACCGCCAACATCCACGATCAAGGCAAGATCGCCGACGTGAAGTTGGGTTCGCCACGTGTCTCGCGAGTTTGCGATCCACGCGTAAAACGCGGCTTGCGGTTCTTCGAGCAGCGTAACGTCAATGAGCCCCGCGCGCTTGGCTGCCTCCATCGTCAAATCGCGCGCGACGGCGTCGAAACTGGCTGGGACGCAGAGTACGATTTTTTGATCGGCCAGCATGCCGTTGCGATGATCGCGGCCGCTATCGAAATTCCAGGCGCTGACGAGGTGTTTTAAAATCATCGTGGATGCTTCGACCGGTGAGAATCGCTGAACTCCTTCGGTTGCATTCCACGGTAGCATTGCCGAACGGCGTTTCGCACCCGGTTGACTGAGCCACGATTTCGCGGAGGAAATGAAGCGCCCGGGAGCTTCGCTTCCGCATGTGCGGGCGAATTCTCCGACAATGTAGGGAACGCCTGTGTCGGTGCGCGGCGTCCGTTCGCTCCACGGCAAGGCGAGGCATTCGTCCGGAAATTCGTTTTCGGTCGGAATGTAGACACACGATGGCAGCAACGGTCGGCGATCAACTGCGCCCGGCCTAATCAGCTGCGGAATCTCAAACGTCCGGATGCGCGGATATGGCGACGTGTCGGTCACCTCCGCGTACGCCATCGCGGTGTGCGTGGTGCCCAGATCGATGCCGACGATAAAGCGACCGGATGCCATGTGGGGGTCTGAGTGCTGAATGCCGAGTGCTGCGAAAATTTAATCTACCAGTTGTTTTAAGATTACATGATCACTTTTGAATTGCCATAATATCCATGCCGTTCACTTCGTTTGCGGGGCTTCTTTTGTCAGCATGAACGCGACGAGATCGCAGAATTCTTCTTCGGTCATTGTTTTCTCGAGGCCTTCGGGCATGAGTGAGAGCTTGGTGGTTTCGTGTTTGGCGATGTCGGCTTTGTCGAACTTTTTGATTTCGCCGCCGGCGACTTTGAAGGAGATTGATTTCTCGGTTTCTTCAGCGAGCAGGCCTTCGAAGCGCAGGCCATCGTTGGTTTTGACGCGGTGCTGGAAATAGACGTCGCCGATGACGAGGTTGGGATCGATGACGCTGTTCAGGATCGCGTCGAGATTTTCGCGTCCGGCTCCGGTTAGGTTGGGGCCGACGTCGTTGCCTTTGCCGTAAATTGCGTGACATTGCTGGCAATTTTTCTCGAACATTTTCCAGCCCTTGAGCGGGTCGCCGGGCTTATGGGCGAGGACGACTTGCTTCATGCGCGCGACGGTTTTGACGATTTCCGGATCGCGTTCGGCGTTCGATTTGACTTTGCCCCACAGTTTAGTCACGCGTTCGGTCAGTGCCGGGACGTTGAGTTGAACGATCGCGCTGGCGTTGTTCGAGTTGATGTCGGATGCCGCTATTTTTGTCGCTTCGAGCGCGTCGAGCAGGGCGATAGCGGGCATCGGACCGTTGACGAGCACGTTGATACAGGGGGCTTTTAATTCGGGCGGCAACGTTTTGAAGTCGCGAAGGAGGACACCGGCGGCTTTTTCGGCGTTGAGCGCGCCGAGGGCGTCGATGGCATTTTTTCGGATCGCGAGGGCGGCGTGGGTGTCATTGAAGATCGCGGCGAAGACATCGAAGTTAGCTGCGTCTTTTGTGTCGCCGAGCGCTTTGATCAGCGCGGCTCGGTCGACGGAGTCGGCTGCGGCGTCGGCGGCTGTTTTACGGGCGAAGTCGGTGGCTTTGGGTTCGTTCCACCAGAGTGCGACGATGGCGGCGGACGTTTGCTGCTTGCCGGACTTCGCAACGAGATTGACGATTGATGTGCGAAGTTTGGCGTCGATGACTTTGGCGCGGAAGTCCATCTTGACGTTCGCGGCATTGAAGGCGTCGATGCAGGTTTTCAGCGCAGCTTTTTCGTTGGCGGCGTCGCCATTTGTTTTGCTCAACGCTCCTTTCAACGCGGTGACGAAGACGGACGGATCGACGTCGCCGCCACCGGCGATGCATTCTTTGAGCCACGCGACAACGGTCGTGTTGAACGGTTCGATGTCCGCTTGTTTGTCGCTGAGCAATCGCATGAGTTCTTCGCCGCGCGCTTTAACGAGAGGTTTGAAATTGTTGTAGATGAGGTTCGGGATGATCGGGTCTTTCGCGTTCTCCGAATTTTCCAACATCGCAAACAGCACGGGGATGGGGTCGTTTTCAACAAGCCGTCCTGCGGCAACGGGGACTTGCAGGCGAACGTCGCAGTTCGGATCTTTCGCCATTGTGCTGAGCTTGTCGTAAACAGGTTTCGAGACTTTGCCCATCTGGCCAATCATGCGCACGCCCCAGTTGCGGCGAACGGGATCGGCGTGATTCAGCAGTTGGAGATGGAAGGTTTCGTCCATCCAATCTTGCGAACATAGCAGCCACAACGCGTGCATATAACGCTGGGTTTTGTCGTCCGATTGAAGAGCAAAGTTGTTCAACATCGGCCAGAGCCCATCAATTTTCTGACCGGCTACGGGGTGCTCGTTGTAATGCGGATCGTTGAAGCGTTCATTCAGGATGCGCTGAGCTTCGCGGCGCTGCCATTCGTTGGAATCGGCGAGTACAGAGAAGAGGGATGCAATGTCTGATTTTTCTAAGTTGCGTTCCGCCCTGCGCGGCGTGTCCTTGTAACTGATGCGGTAAATACGCCCGCGCTCGCGATCCAAATCGGGGCGGCCGGAGTCTTGGTAGCAGTGGTATTTGTCGTACCAATCCATCACATACAGGCAGCCGTCGGGGCCCACTTTTTGGGAGACGGGAACGAACCATTTGTCTTTGGCGTCGATGAAATCGGGGCCGCTTTTTTGGATGTACGTAGAACCGTTGCGTTTGACGATGTCGTTGTTGATCTGGCTGCCGTGCAGGTTACCCATAAAGAACGCATTCTGATATTCGGGCGGGTAGGCGTCGCCTTGATAGATGCAGAGGCCCGCGTTGGCGGCCATGAAATGTTCCTGCGTGGTGACGAGCGTATCGGCGATTTTGTGCGTGAAGGGCGGGTACGGTCCGCCTTGGCGATGGTAGTAGCCGCTCTGCGTGATGTGGAAGAGGTGTTTGATGACGCAGCAGCTGACGAACCAGTCGCCTTGAGCGTTGTAATCGAGGCCCCACGGGTTGCTGGTGCCTTCGGCGAAGAGTTCGAATTTTTTTGTCTTCGGATG
>JANXLS010000199.1 GCA_025355035.1 Planctomycetota bacterium
CCCACGAACAGCTTGTCGAAATCGATAAACGCAACGAAGAGCAATTCGGCGACTTGTTGCGATCGCTCTCGGCGGAGCTGGGCGGAGCGTGACGGATTTTTAAATCGAAACGGGAGCGTACGATGGCGAATGGACAACGGGTGCCGGGGAAGTGGTCGGCGCTTTTTCGCTTCGAATGGGTGAAGATGGCGGGGCGCCGGATTTCGTGGGTTCCATTTTTTACGATTGCCATCGTCGCGGCTCTGATCGTCATCGTTTTTTATAAATCCGAATTCAAGTTTCAGCGCGAGATGTTCAAGTCGTTCAAATTGACGTTCAAGAACAAAGACGAATTCGCCAACGGTTATTTCATGGCGGTGCATTCGTTCAACGGACTGTTTCAATTTCTGATTCCCATTTTCATTTCCGTCGCGTCGGGCATCATGCTGGGCGGCGAAGCGGAACAGGGGACGTTGCGCGCCTGCCTGATTCGGCCCGTTTCGCGTTCGCGTCTGCTGCTCTCGAAGTTCGCTGTGCTGTGGACGTATTCGATGGTCATCTCGGTTTTCACTGTCGTGCTGCTGACACTTTTGGGTGTCGCGAATTTTGGGACGGGGACGTTTTACACGCTCAACCTTTTTTTCAATAACGGGATCGAAGGCATCGCTGTGATTCCCGCCGAAGAAATGCCGATGCGGATTGTTCTGGCGGGTGCCATTGCTGCGTGTGGGCTGACGGTTCTCGCGTCGCTGGCGCTGTTGATTTCATCATTGGTGGAATCGGCGGCGATGGCGTACGTCATCACGCTCGCGGTGTATTTCGTCTTTTTTATCCTGCGCGCGTTTCCGTTTTTGGAGTGGCTGCACCCGTACCTTTTTGTCACTCACATGTATCGTTGGCAGCAGTGTTTTGCGACGGAAATAAAAGTTGGCGACATCTTTGTTTCGCTGGTTCATCAAGCGGGATACATCGTCGCGTTTTTGACTGCGGCGGTGCTGCTTTTTAAAGAACGCGATATTAAAAGCTAATGTCCCGCAATGCCGCGTTTGCGGTTGAACCAGCGCGTGAACAGTCCAAGGAGCCACGCTGGCATGAGCGTGTACAAGCGATTGTACCATCCCGGCACAATCAGCGCTTTTCTGAACAGCATCCCGCGCACGGCGATTTCCGCGACGGCGTCGGACGTCATGGCGAACGCTGATTTTTTTTCCTTCATTCCGGCGCTTGCGCGAAAACGGGTCATGGTGATGCCAGGGCACAAGACGGAAACGGAGACGCCGCTGTTTTGTAATTCCAGCGAAAGCGTACGCGAGAACGAGAGCATGAAGGCTTTGCAGGCCGCGTAGACGGCTTGATTTGGGACGGGGCTGAAGGCGTAGACGGACGCGATGTTCAAAATATATCCGGATTTTGCAGCGACCATCGCGGGCAGGAATGTTTTCGTCAAGTCGATCATGGTTTTGAGTTGCAAGTCGATCATGCGCAATTCATCGGAGACGTTCGTTTGCACAAACGCGCCGTGAACGCCGAAGCCGGCGTTGTTAATGAGGGCGCGAATGGCGATTTTTTTTTCGGCGACGGATAATTTGAGCTGCGCGATTCCGTCGTTTGTTGAGAGGTCGGCGACGACGACGAAGGTTTGAACGGCGGACGCTTTTCGGATGGATTCGGCTTCGGTGTTGAGTGTCGATGGGTC
>JANXLS010000210.1 GCA_025355035.1 Planctomycetota bacterium
ACAGAAGCGTTGAAGCAACTCCCGCCGCCGGTCGATCTTTTTACCGATTTTCCGCCGCTGATCGCGTTCACCGTCACGCGCGCCGACCGCGCCGAAATCGTCGTCCACAGCCCGCTGCCCTTGATACCGCTGGCGTTATTCGGGGCATTGAATCAAATCGAAAAACAAAAGCAAGCCGCTGTCAAAAAACAATGAGAATGCTTTGCGGGTGTCTTTGCGTTACCAAAACCATTTCAAACGAGCCACAAACGAGAGGACTGAACGAATACTTTGAATGTTTCTGTCAAAATCTTCGACACAGTTCGAAGACTTCGACGATAATAGCGTCTTACGTTGCTGCCAAAACAATGACGATTTTGAATCAGGGCTCTGGCTCACGCGCAGGGTGTCGCGGGACCTTGGAAAGCGCTCTCCAGTTCAAAAAATTCGTCAGTAACTGAGAACGAAGTTCTAACTATGAGCGTAGACAAGCAGGACGTGCTCGACGAAATCGAGAAAATAGTCGCAACGAAACTCGTGTTGCTGGCACCCGTCGACAAAGCGTGGCAGCCCAGCGATTTTCTCCCGGACATGTCACGTGAAAGCTGGATCGAAGATGTTACCGAATTCCGCAAGGCCTCGCTGTGTCTCTCCGACGAACTGCTCGTCTCCATGGTCGGATCAACGATCACCGAAGAAGCGCTGCCATCCTACCAAACAAGCCTGAATCGCATGGGCGGACTTGCAGACAAGACCGGCATCAGCAGCAACCCTTGGGCAAAGTGGTCGCGCGGCTGGGCTGCCGAAGAAAACCGGCACGGAGACCTGCTCAATCGATACATGATGTTGACCGGCCGCGTCGACATGCGCGCCGTCGAAGTGACGATCCATCACTTGATACGCAACGGCTTCGATCCTCAGAACGACCACGATCCCTACAATGGCCTGATCTATACGTCGTTTCAGGAACGAGCCACGCGTTTGTCCCATGCCAAATGCGCTCAACTGGCCCGCAAAGCTGGCGAATCCGCGCTCGGAAAAATCTGCATCACCATCGCCGGCGACGAAGCGCGACACGAGGAAGCCTACACCAGTTTCATGCGCCGCGTCTTTGAGGTCGATCCTGCCGGAGCCATCCTCGCGATGCATAGAATGTTCATCCGCACCATCAAAATGCCCGCGCATCTGATGTCCGATCCCGACGGCGCGGACGACGTCTTCGCGATGTTCTCCCGGGTCGCCCAAAGTCTCGGCATCTACACCTTCTCCGACTACGTCGACATCATGGAACACTTGGTGGAAACATGGGGCGTCGCGCATTTGAAAGGCCTGACCGGCGAAGCCGCCCAAGCCCAGGAATCCATCTGCCGCATGCCCGCCTACTACCGCCGCCGCATCGCATCCATCGAAGCCAAACAATCCGCGCAACCCGTGGGGAAATACCCCTGGATCTACCGTCGATAATCACCGGGAACCGCCGATCTCTGTCGGCGCAATCTCCGCCGCCATCGATAAATAAAATACATCCCCGCAACAAACCCGAGCAACACGCCAATCCCCGATGCAATAAACGGCCCAATGAAGAGTACGCTCACCATATAGATCGCCTGAATCGTCTGTACCGCCCCGTGCTGAGAAGAATTTGGATTCAACCAAATCGGCGCAAGCCCGAGGAGGGTGCAGAGAATGTTGGCGAGAACAAACCCGCACACCGACCCTGCCGTCCCGCCCAAAATATACCCACTCGACCGCCGAACGATCGGAATGCAATACGTCACAACTGCCAACCCCAACAAAAAAAGCAGCAGCAGCGCATACGCCGGAAGGATAATGAAATACGGCAAAGTGCGTTTCTCCCAAACAAAACAACTTCAACGGTCCGGTGAATGGCTTTAACATCGATTTCGTCCGATACGAATTTAACACGATAGGACAATCTTGTGGTAAAATACCATCCGGTCCCGGAGCTTCCCCGCATGGCCACGCGCACCTTAAAACGTCCTCCCGAAACTGAAAACAACCGCGCCTGGCGCGAGCTGCTCGAAGCCTTGCGGCGCAACGCGGTCGAAGCTCAACTCGGCGGCGGGCCCGAAAACAGCGCCAAGCAGCGCGCAAAAGGCCGCATGACCGCGCGCGAACGCATCGCTGCCTTGAGCGACTCCGGGAGCCCATTCCGCGAGCTGGGACTCTTCGCCGCATGGGGCATGTACGCCGAATGGGGCGGCGCTCCATCGGCCGGCGTCGTCACCGGACTCGCTCGCGTCAGCGGCCGTTTCTGCATGTTGATCGCCAATGACGCGACCGTCAAAGCCGGGGCGTTTTTTCCAATGACCGCAAAGAAAACGCTGCGCGCCCAACGCATCGCCGCCGAAAATCGGTTGCCGCTGATCTACCTCGTCGATTCCGCCGGGGTCTTCCTCCCGCTCCAAGACGAAATCTTCCCTGACGAAGACGACTTCGGACGCATCTTTTTTAACAACGCGCGCCTGAGCGCCGACGGCATCCCGCAACTCGCCGCGATCCTCGGCCCCTGCGTGGCCGGCGGAGCTTACCTGCCCGTCATGTGCGACAAAGTCGTGATGAGTGATGGCGCGGGCCTGTACATCGCCGGTCCCTCGCTGGTGAAAGCCGCCATCGGCCAAGACCTCACCGGCGAACAAATCGGCGGCGCAAAACTCCACGCCGAACTCAGCGGCACCGTTGATTTCCGCGAGCCCAACGACGCCGCAGCGCTCGACCGCATCAAACGCCTCGCCGCATTTTGGCCGCCCGCCCCAACACCCATCTTCGGCCGAGCGCCATCGCGCGAACCGCTTCGTCCGGCAAAGGACCTGCTTGACGTTTTCCCAGCGCGCTCCGGTGCAGAGTACGATGTGCGCGACGTGCTGGCGTGTCTCGTCGATGCAGAAAGTCTTGACGAATACAAAGCCGACTATGGTCGCACGCTCGTCTGCGCCTTCGCGCGAATCGACGGCTGGTCGGTCGGAATCGTGGCCAATCAAAAGAAGCACCAACGCGATCCCGGCAAAGCGTTCGAACTCGGCGGCGTGATTTATCCCGACTCCGCCGACAAAGCCGCGCGCTTCGTGATGGATTGCAACCAAAACCGCCTGCCGCTGATCTTCCTCCACGACGTCAACGGTTTCATGGTCGGTCGCGACGCCGAAATCGCCGGGATCATCCGCTCCGGCGCAAAACTCGTGAACGCGATGAGCAACTCCGTCGTCCCCAAAATCACCGTTATGCTGGGCGGCTCTTACGGCGCCGGCCATTACGCTCTGTGCGGCAAAGCCTTCGGCCCCCGCTTCATCTTCGCCTGGCCCACCGCGCGTTATGCCGTCATGGGCGGCAATCAAGCCGCGAGAACGCTGCTCGATCTAAAACTCGCTCAATTAAAAAAATCCGGCCAGCCCATCGATGCTGATTCCGAACGCCGTCTGCTCGAAGAAACTCGCGCCAAATACAGCGATCAAAGCGATCCCCTCTACGCCGCCGCCCGCCTCTGGGTCGACGCCATCATCGACCCCACCGAAACCCGTGGTTGGATCGCCGCCGCCCTGGAAGCAGCCGCCCAAAACAACCAAATCGCCCCCTTCAAAACAGGCGTCTTACAAGTGTGATTTCTCCCGCCCGCCTATCTTCTTTGCGCCGCCGCGTCCTTAGCGCTTCAGCGTGAAAAAAATCGCAGCTCACGTCAAACTCTTCTCCATCATCGCCAGCGCGATCAACACATTCGCCTGCGTCCACAACAACGGCGTCGCATCGCTCGGCACATAGTTATTGTCTTCAACATAATACAACTCAGGACACCGATACGCCGGATGCGGGCCTTCGGTATTCGTGATCTGACCCAGACTGCGGTTCAAATAATCGATTTGCAACGCAAGGTCTTCAGGCTTGCGCGACGTATGGTAACGTCGGCCATAAATCGTCGAAATCGTAGGATCGAAAATACACCACTGCGCTTCCTGCCCCTCCTTCAACATCGCGTCGCGAGCCGACAAATCGCTGCTGAAATCCGCCGTCCGCATCTCCTCCGAAAGCAGCTTCTTGTACCCCGGCGCCCAAAACGAATCGCCAATGTACCGCCGGATTCCATATTCGCCCTGCAAGTGCGTTTTCACATCACTCAACAGCGTGTCAGCCATCGCCGCATCGACGCCTTCGATCGGATAAATCAGAAACAGCAACGCGCCGTCGTAACGCCGATTTTGTGTCGCCGCCGGTTGAGCACATTCAGCAGGCAGAATGCTTTTCAACGCGCTCTCGCCGTGTGCGATCAAACTGTCGAGCAGTTTGAGCGTCACCGTTTTGCCGTCCAGCCCATGCTTCCCGCAGAGTCCGCGCGCCGCCCAAACCTTCCGCATCATGCGCACCCCCCCCGTCGCAACACCGATGCTCGACGCCGCAATCTTGCGCGTCTCTTCCCAATGCCCACTGTCCTCGTCCTTCCAAAACGCCAGCGCATCGAAGTACAACGGAAAGAGTGCCAGAATCTTCAAATCCGCAGGCGTCGGAACCAATTCCCCGGCATCAACGAGCTTGCAAAAGAGCCACAGAAAATACCCCAGCGCATCGTTCTGCGCATGCGCCCACGTCTGATCGATGTCGCTCAACGTGAACCCATCAAAGCGAACATGCGGACGATCCATCACCGAACTCGGGTCGCTCTCCCCGCGAATCATCTTCTCAAAGCGCGGCACCTGCGTCTTCATGAATTTCAGCAGCGCCCCAACCGCTCGAACCGCAACCGCAGACTTCCCCACCACATGATGCGCGTGAGCGATGTGAATCGTGTCGCGCAACCAAACGCTCGCGTAACCCGTGTACTGTGCATCCGACTGCAAATCCGCAGCCGGAAACAGCCCATTGGGCAGCGTCTTGAATTCAAGCACTCGATGCTTGTCGAGAAACGCCCGAATCGCCTGCAGATCAGCGATCGTATAAGTCGATTTAATCAGCGGCCCAAGTTCGGTATTGTTAATGATCACAGAAACCTCAGTTCAGAGTTGATGGGTTGATTGAAAAGAGCGTAAACCCGTCCACAAATTTGTACAAGCAAATCAATCCGCCGTTCCCCCTCTGTCCCTCTGGGGGAGAGGGGCCAGGGGTGAGGGGGTAGTCGCACCCAAATCCCAAGCGCCATTAATTCATCAACTCACCCTTCACCCCGACAACGCGGAGATTCGAGAAAACCTCAAACAACAATCGCGATCGCGGGTTAAAATAAAATGTCGAATGCTTTCGGAGATCCGCATGTCCCGTCCAAATTTCATAACGTTCTCACTCGCCGTCGCCTCCCTGTGTGCCGTTCCTTTCCTTCGCGCAGGCGAAGCCGACACGAAAAAACTTCCGCCGCCCGCCGCGACATACGATTTCGCAAACGACATCAAGCCGCTGCTCGAAACCGCCTGCATCCGCTGCCACGCCGGCATCAAACCGAAGGGTTTGTTCAGCCTCGAAACGCGCGAGAAACTCCTTAAAGGAGGCAAAGACGACAAAGCCATCATCGTCGGCGAAAGCGCAAAAAGCCCGCTGATCCGTTACGTCGCCGGTCTGGAAGACGACATGGAAATGCCGCCCAAAGGAAAAGGCACCGCGCTCACGTCGCAACAGATCGCGCTGCTTCGCGTGTGGATCGATCAAGGCGCAAAATGGCCCGACGATATCAAGCTCGTGGCACCCATTTCGGACGACGAAAAGAACGATGCGAAGACCGCCGCGGATGTGCCAGCCAAAGCGGCGCCAAAAGTCAACCGCGATCATTGGAGCTTCAAAAGCCCCATCAAACCCGCGTTGCCAGCGCTTCAAAAATACGTCGATGACGTCAAGTCGCCGATCGATGCGTTCATTCTCAATCGCCTGGAAAAAGAAGGTCTCGCACCATCAGCAGAAGCATCAAAGCTCACGCTCCTGCGTCGCCTCTCGCTTGATTTGATTGGCCTTCCACCGACGCTCGACGACGTCGATCGTTACATAGCCGACACATCGCCCGATGCGTATAAAACGCAAGTCGAGCGGCTGCTGGCATCGCCTCAATACGGTGAACGCTGGGCCCGGCACTGGCTCGACGCCGCGCGCTACGCCGACTCCGACGGCTTCGAAAAAGACAAGCCGCGCTTCGCCTGGGCCTATCGCGATTGGGTCATCCAGGCGTTCAATCGCAATATTCCCTACGACCAATTCGTGATCGAACAACTCGCCGGCGACGAACTTCCCAACCCCACGCAAGACCAATTCGTCGCCACCGGCTTTTTGCGCAACTCGATGATCAACGAAGAAGGCGGCGTCCACCCCGAACAATTCCGCATGGAAGCCATGTTCGATCGCATGGACGCCATCGGCAAGAGCGTCATGGGCCTCTCGATCAATTGCTGCCAATGCCACAATCACAAATTCGATCCCTTCACGCAGGAAGAATATTTCCGCCTGTTCGCGTTTTTAAACAACGATCACGAAGCCAGCACCGCCGTCTACATGCCCGACCAACTCATGCAAAAAGCCGATCTGATGCGCCAAATCACGGAGCTCGAAAGTGGCCTTCAACACACCACGCCAGATTGGAAAGACCGTATGGCGAAGTGGGAAGAATCCATTAAAAACAACCAACCCGAATGGACGATTTTACGCCCGGAAGTCGATGATATTTCGACCGGCGGACAGCGTTACCTCCCGACGCCCGACGGCTCGTTGTTCGCGTGCGGTTATCAGCCCACGAAACACACCGTCAAGCTGACCGCGAAGACCGACCTGAAAAACATCGCCGCGTTCCGTTTGGAATTGCTAACCGATCCAAACCTTCCGCTCAACGGCCCAGGCCGTTCCTTTAAAGGTACATGCGCGCTGACCGAATTCTCAGTCGAAGCGCAACCCGCGGGCGGCAAGAACGAGAAGATCAAATTCGTCAAAGCCACAGCCGATTACGGCGATGCGCCGGAGACCCCGCTCGAAATTGATTTCACCGACAAGTCGAACAAAAAACGTCTTACCGGCCCGGTGGACTACGCAATCGACGGCAAGGACGAAACAGCGTGGGGAATCGACCAAGGCCCGGTCCGCCGCAACAGTCCGCGCAAAGCCGTCTTCAATGCCGAAAAGCCGATTCCCAACGAACCCGGCACAACGCTCACCCTTTATCTGAAGCAAAACCACGGCGGCTGGAACAGCGACGACCTGATGGCGAACAACCTTGGCAAGGTTCGCCTCTCCGTGACTAGCGCGACGGATGCCGTCGCCGATCCGCTGCCCAAAGACGTTCGCGAGTCCCTTGCAATCCCGATGGACAAACGCTCGCCCGCGCAAATCACCGCCGAATTCACCTACTGGCGCACGACTGTAGCGCAATGGAAAGACACGAACGCGAAGATCGAAGCCCTGTGGAAGCAGCATCCAAATCCAGCCACACAGGCCGTGCTGCAGGAACGCACCGAAACCCGCGACACCTTCATGCTCAAACGCGGCGACCAATTCAAACCGCTCAACAAAGTGACCGCGGGCGTCCCGGCCTCATTGAATCCGCTTCCGCCGGGCGCGCCGCTGACCCGCCTCACATTCGCCAGGTGGCTCGTCGATAAAAAATCGCCGACCGCCGCGCGCTCGTGGGTCAATCGCGTCTGGCAATCGTACTTCGGCACCGGCATCGTCAGCACCAGCGAAGATCTCGGCTCGCAATGCGAACCGCCGACGCATCCCGAATTGCTCGATTGGCTGGCCTGTGAATTCATGGATTCAGGCTGGGACATCAAGGCGCTGCATCGCTTGATCGTGAACTCCGCGACGTACAAACAAAGCAGTGTCGTCACGCCGGACGCCTACGCCAAAGACCAGTACAATCGCCTGCTCGCGCGGGGCCCGCGCTTCCGGGTCGAAGGCGAAATCGTGCGCGACATCGAATTGAGCGTCAGCGGATTGATCAATCTGAAAATGGGAGGCCGCAGCGTCATGCCCCCAGCGCCCGCATTCCTGTTCGTCGCTCCTGCCAGCTATGCCCCGTTCCCGTGGATCGACGAAACCGGTGCCGAAAAATACCGTCGTTCCGTCTACACGTATCGCCGCCGCTCAACCCCGTTCCCGTTCCTTCAGACGTTCGACACCCCCGAAGGCAACACCAGCTGCGTACGTCGCGCGCGATCCAACACGCCGCTTCAAGCCTTGATGACGCTCAACGAAACGCTCTCGATTGAGGCCGCCCAGGCGCTGGCCCAGCGCGCGTTGCTCGATGGCGGCACAACGGACGCCGATCGCGTCGCCTACGCCTTCCGCCGAACGCTCAATCGCGCTCCAGACGCGAGCGAATCGAAGTCGTTGCTCGATGTTCTCGCCAAACAACGCCAGCGTTTGAACGAAGGGACAATCAACGCGCTCGAGATCGCTGCCGGAAAAGGCGCGAAGCCAGAAGCGCTGCCGAAGGGATTGGATGCGAAAGAGTGCGCGGCCTACACGATCGTCGCCCGCGTCCTGCTGAATCTGGATGAGACGATTACCAAAGAATAATCGCGCGAACAAACGCTCCGCCGTTTAAACTCTCTGCCCGGAATCGCAACGAACACTCATTGCAGGTTTAGATGCTCACGACTCTCCACCTCTCAACCGCGCGATCGTGGCGCGGGGGAGAAAATCAACTCTATCTGCTCGCCCGAGGATTGCTCGCCCGAGGCCAACGCGCCATCGTCGCCGCACCACCGGGATCGCCGCTCCTGGAGCGCTGCATCGCCGAAAAAATCGAAACGCGCCCCATGCGTATTCGCGGCGGGCCCGACCTCTTCGGCACCCTGAGACTTGCATCGCTTCTTCGAAAAGAACGCCCCGATATTTTGCACCTGCACGACGGTCACGCCGTTCTTCCCGGAAAAATGGCCGCGCGACTTTCATTCCTAAAAGAACTGAAAGTCGTCGCACATCGGCGAACGGTCTTCAAAATAAAAGGACGCGGAAAATACGGTGGCCGGATCGACCGCGTCATCGCGATCAGCCAGGCGGCAAAAGCCGAGCTCGTTAACGCGGGTATCGCGCCCGAAAAAATGCGCGTGGTCTTCAGCGGCATGGATTTTCCCGAACCGCTTGCTCCGGATTCGCCGGACGTCCTCGCGCTTAAAGAATGCTACGGAATTCCGAGCGCCGCGTTCCTGATTGCTCACGCCGCGGCCCTCACATCCGAGAAACGCCAATGCGATCTCATCAATGCGGTGAATTTGGTCAATCGATTTCTGAAGGAACGCGAGACGAGAGGCGTCCATCTCGCAATCGCCGGCAGCGGAAAATTGGAAAATCAATTGAAGCAGATCGTCGAAGAACGCGATCTTGCTTCGCACGTCCATTTTCTTGGATTCCAAAACGATCTGCGTCCATTATGGGGCGCAGCGTCGATGGCCGTGTACGCCAGCGAAGTCGAAGGATTGTGCACGGCGCTGATCGAAGCGCAGGGAGCCGGGCTTCCCGCAGCGATTTCGCGAGCGGGCGGAATGACCGAAGTGATTGAAGATGGGGCGACCGGTGTTATCTTTAACGTCGGGAATACGAAAAAGTTGAGCGAGCTGATCCTGTCTCTGCACGACGACGATGAAAACCGCAAACGCATGGGCCTCAATTCCAAGGTCCGTGCGCGAGCGTTGTTTTCGTCGGACGCGATGGTGGAAGGTGTGCTCGAAGCGTATCGGGAAATGTTTTCGGCGAAGGTTTGAACGGGAGTCTTTGATTGAGCGGAGCCAGTCCACGAATTTTGATTGTCCGGTTGTCCGCATTTGGCGACTGCCTGCACACAATACCCGCACTCGTTGCGCTGCGTCGCAAGTTTCCCTCCGCGCATATCGGTTGGGCCATCGAGAAGCTGCCGTACTCCGTCATGCACGGACACCCGATGGTCGACGCGTTTCACATTTTCCCGCGCCACGCCATGAAGCTCGGCAATAGCAAACTCTTTGACGGCATGAAAGACTTGAGCGCCTTCCGCAAAGACCTCGCCGCGCAATGCTACGACACGGCGATCGATTTCCAAGGCCTCACAAAAAGCGGTCTCGTCACCTGGTGGAGTCGCGCGAAACAGCGCATCGGATTTAAGGGCGAAGACAGCCGCGAATTCAATCTCGTCTTCGCCAACAAACGCATCAAGCCGCCGGATGAAGCCGTTCACGTCGTCGAAAAAAATCTGGCGCTGTTGAAACCGCTCGGCATCGAACTCCCCGAAAAGCCCGAATGGGTGATGCCAAACTACGCGCCGGAAATCGAATTGATGCGCCCCTTCTTAAAGGAGTGCCGCCTCGTCGGCGCTTCCGGACCCCCTTCGAAATACGTGATCATCAATCCCGGCGCGACATGGTTCACTAAACGCTATCCGCCTGAATTGTTCGGCGAAGTCGCGAAGGGTCTCGTCGAGCAATGCAAACTTCCCGTCATCGTCACGTGGGCTGGGGACGACGAGCACAACGCCGCGAAAACAATCGTCTCGATCGCCGGCGGCCCGGAGAAGGGCGCTTTCGTCGCGCCCAAAACAAATCTCCGCGAATTGGCCGCGCTCACAACGCAAGCCGCGTTGTTCGTCAGCAATGATACCGGCCCTTTGCATCTTGCAGTCGCTTTGAAGATTCGCACCGTCGCCATTTTTGGAGCCACCGATCCCTTGCGAAACGGTGCATTCGGTAGTGGTCACCGCGTCCAAACCGGCGGCGTCGATTGTCACCCTTGTTGGAAAACAACCTGCGAACGCATCGACCGCGCGTGTTTGACGTGGGTCAAATCGGAAACAGTTTTGACGAGTTGCATCCATCTTTTAGATCGGATGGAATAGGTGTTCAGTTCAAAGTTCAAGGATTTTTAATGCTACGATTTTTCAGACCCGCCTATACGTTGATGTGGTACGTGTTGAGCGAGTTCTTCGTGTCGTTCGCGCTGACGTTGATGGCGATGACACTCATCTTCCTGCTGCTCGTGTCGTTCACGATGGCGGCGGAACTCGATCAATTCGGCGCGGATTCCACACAGGTGCTGATGCTGGCACCCTTCATCCTTCCGCGCGCCCTGACACTGTCGCTGCCTCCAGCGGTAATGATTGCCACCATCATGGTCTTCGGCCGGTTAAGCGCCGAAAGTGAAATTCTCGCGGCTCAAGCCGGCGGAGCGGCGTTGCGCCGGTTCGTCTGGCCGCTGTTGGTTTGCAGCGTCATCATTTCGATGTGCTCGCTGTGGCTGCACGATGCCGGGATGCGCTGGGGCAACGAAACGATTCGCACGCAGGTGCTGAAACTCAACAAGCCAGAATCGTTCATCAAGAATCTCGACAAGCCCGGCGGGAACATGTCGATCCATCCCGACGCAAACAAATACACGCGCATCAATATGCTGCCGGCTTACCGCAACAAGGACGGCCAGGAGATGCGACCGATCGAGATCGTCGATTTCCAGAACAACACCATCATGCAAACCGTTCTGGCCGAGCACCACCAATTCAGCTCCGATCCCGGCAAAGGTCCGAACGACAAAAAGCTCAACGTCAAATTGAGCAACGTTCAGACGTTCAGCGAAAACTATATTCAATCCTCCGAAATCGGAATCAGCATTGCGCTTCCGGACATCGGTGCACTGATTCCAATCGGCAACACGCGCGGTCAAAAGAGCTGGCGCCAGAATCTCGAAGAAGGCCGAAAAATCGCGCGCGACGAACATCGCCGGTGGTCGTTTCTGTTGCGCCGGGCGTCGGATTTCGGCGCGCTGGCAGCAGCCAGTTCACCCCTTGACGCAGACGCGCCGGCGCTGGTGACGAACACATGGCAGGACTCGAAATTATCCATCGAATCGATCATCGGACAAGGCGGCGCATTGGACCGCATGCGCCAGGACAACATCGAATTCCATCGCAAGATCGCGTTGAGCATCCTTCCGTTTTCAATGATTTTCCTGGGCGTTGGACTGGGGTTGCTGGTGAAAAAGAGCAACCGCATGATCGGCTTTCTGCTCGGCATCGTCATGTACGCACTCCTCTTTTACCCGTTGACCATCGTCGCCAAATCGTTGTCGAGCTCCGGCAATTGGGACAAGTTCGCGAAGGTCTGCCCGCCGCAATACCTGCCCAATATCCTGTTCCTGTTCCTGGGGTATTTTCTGTGGCGCATGCACGAACACGGCTTCCCCATCAATTTCGGCGCGTTGCTGCGCATGAAATATGTTGACGATTCCGGCGAAAGCGTTTCCAGCAATTCCGACGCCGCCGGCGAATCGCTCCGCCGCAGCGAAATGAAAACAGCGACGCAATTCGGCGGCGCCAATCCATTCGATGGCGTAGGTAACATTGTGGGTAACATTGAAGAGAAAAAACCCGAGAAACACCGGAAATCGCTGATGACGCGGATCATCGAATTTCCGTTGATGATCGCCGCCTACACGCTGCATTTCATCTTTGTCGTCGTGCTGTGGAATATCCTCCGCGCCTTGTTCTGGTTGGCGTCGTCGATCATCTTGCTCCCGATCTGGCTCTTCCGCCGGACGACCGACATTTACATCGGCTCATCGTTCCTGACGCCGCTGTTCATCGTGATTCTATGCATCGCCGGATTGGTGACGGCCTTCGACGTGATCGAGCATCTCAGCGAAATCGTTGATGGCGTCCGTCATTGCGCCGAGCCGATGGGCAGCCTTCCGATCCGAACGCAACCCGAAGCGTTGCGCGACGTCTTCGTTCTGTACGGCATTCAAGCGCTCGATTTCACGCTCGAATATCTCCCGCTCTGGGTGCTCATCGCCGGGATGTTGTGCGCGATGGTGCTGGTGCGCAATCAGGAACATCTGGTGCTCAAATCCTCGGGCATTCGGTTGCAGCGCGCGCTCCGCCCGGCCATCCTCCTGGCGATCATGGCGTGTGCGAGCGTGACCGCCATCCGCGAGATGTGGATGCCCGAATTAGTCCTGCATCGCGACTTCCTCAAGCCGCAGGTCTACCATCGCAATTCCCAGCCGTCCTCGCTCGCCCTCCACATTTTGGACGAGAACAAGCGGCCGCTGCTCTTCGAAATGGGCAGCTACAATTTCGCGACGCGGCAAGGCACCGATCTGCATGTCTATATGCTCGGTGAACAAAAGAACGGCCGCATCCCGCAATTGGTTGCCGATGTCGTGAAATGGAACGATGGCCAACAAGGCTGGGATCTATACATGGATTCCGAAAAAGAAAGAGCGCGTTTGGAGCAGCGGTCATCCGGACCGTTTGGAGGCGGTGGCAAAGACAAGGCGACCGATAAGGAAAAGAACGATAAATTGAAAAAACCGGCGGCGACGGCCCCGGCCAAGGAATTGATTCCCGGGGGAATGCGCCGCGACACGGACACCATCATCGATCTTCAAAACACCGGCAACCTGAAAGGCGAGACGATGGCGACGACGTCAACACACTTGTCCCGCGTACCCTTCTGGAAAGCGCCGGTGAATCCGAAGTACATCGATAGCGAACGGCTCGGCGCAAAAGTCATGCGTTTGAACGAGCTGAAGAAAAACAGCGAGTACAAACCGGAGTTGATGGTCGAGTGGTACAAACGCGTCAGCGAATTCGTGATGGGCTTCATCCTGCTCTGGTGCGCTCTGCCGTTGATGCTCAGCGATTCCGCGCACAGCCCGGTGACATCGATCGCTTACGGTATCATTATGGCCGCATTTTACTGGGTGATGTGCATGGCCAGCATCAAACTCGGCGTCGATGGAACGACGCTCAGCCTGTTCTCGCAATCGGTCAAAGTTCCCGTGTGGGCTCCGCTGATTCCGCACGGGATATTCTTTGTCGCGGGGTTCATACAATTCTATTTCAGAATGGAAACGTGATCGCGGGAGTATAATATTCGGATTGTTGTGATCAGGCTTCCAGCCTGCACGGGCAACACGCAGGCCGGACGCCTGCACCACAATTTCGTTCCGTCGCCCGGGCGGCGGACACACCATACAGGGAGTGGAACGATGCAGAAATACACGATGGCGATGGTTGCGGTGTTCAGTCTTGTTGTCTTCATGTCCGGCGCGACGGCGAAAGCCGAAGACGTTCCGTTGCCAACGATGCCGGCGGGCGCGGGCAAAGTGGATGTCGATGCGCCGAAGACATTCACCAAAACGGAATCCGGTTTAAAGTACCGCATTCTGCGCAAAGGCGATGGCGCGATGCCCAAGGCGACGGACAGAGTCAACGTGAATTACCACGGCTGGCTCGACGGCGGCAAAAAGTTCGACAGCTCCTACGACCGCGGCCAGCCGATCTCGTTCGGATTGAACCAGGTCATCAAAGGCTGGACGGAAGGCATGCAGTTGGTCGGCGCGGGCGGCATGATCGAATTGGAAATTCCCTCCGAACTCGGCTACGGTGCCGGCGGCGCAGGGGGTTCGATTCCGCCAAACGCAACGCTACACTTCCTCGTCGAATTGTTGAAAGTCGAGTAGTTCAACATCGCAAAAAGGTTGAACGAGCCACGCGGCACGTGACGAACCCTTCGTCACGTGCCGCTTATTTTTGTGCAGACGAGGATAGGTTTGTGCGTCGCATTTCAGCGGCTTTCACAATCTCTTTTTTTCGATCCACCGACGCCGCGCCCCAATGAGCGATCTCGTTCAAAGTTCGATGGCATCCAAGACACATCGAGCCGGATGCATCCAGTTTGCAATAGCCAATACAAGGCGATGCGACGATCTTGTGCGTCATGCTCAAACGTTCCTCATCAAATCCATCCCGGTGCATGGCAAGCGACGCGGCTTGTTGTTAACTCCGAAGGAATTTCGGAGCAGAGCCTTTGGCGTTGAATGGCAACGTTTTGTTTCGCAAGACAGTGGATTCGCCGGGGCAACGCGCGACGTTCGCCCAATCAATAAATCACCTTCTGCAAACACAATCCCAGCGCGGGCGCTGTCGGTCCGGCTTTGCGACGATCTTTCGCGGCGAGCGCTTCAGCCATCCAATCCGGCGAGCGGTAGCCTCGCCCGACATCAACCAGCGAGCCGACGATCGTTCGCACCATCTGATACAAAAATCCGCTACCTTCGACTTCGATCATGAATCGTCCCGGGATGCGCGGGTCTTCGCTCAATTCAATGTGCTTGATCGTGCGGATCGTTGTCAGTTCATTTTTGCCCTCTTCAATACGCTTGGATTGAATTAATTTAAGCTGCGTCGCAAACGACGTGAAATCGTGGGTACCGATCAGATGCTGCGCGGCCTTTTGCATCGCGGCAGGATCGACCGGAAAACGCATGTGCCAATGATCGCGCCGCAGCATCGACGACCGTTCGCGGCGGCTGAAAAACGAGTACACGTAAATCTTCCCGACCGCGTCGCGCTGAGCGTGAAAATCCGCGTCAACATCCTCCGCTTTGGTCGCAGAAACATCTTTAAGCATATTCGAATTCAACGCCATGCACAGGTACGACGTGGGGATCTGAACATCGTCCGGCAACGTCAAACTCGCCGTTTGCCCGCGCGCGTGAACCCCGGCATCGGTGCGACTTGCTCCGGCGATGCGAACCGGTTGCAGACAAATCTTGCGCAACGCGCGCTCGACTTCGCCCTGCACCGTCCGCGCAGAAGCCACCGTTCCTTCGCCCGCGCGTTCGCCGCTCTGCACCTGCCACCCTTTGAACTCGGTGCCGTCGTATTCAAGGGTCAGTTTGATTCTGCGAGGCGTCGACGTGCCGAGTGCTGAGTACTGAGTGCTGAGGAACGGGTTGTTGATGATCCTTTATCCTCTGAATGAGAGTGCTTTTTTCGCCGCGGCGACAATCCTGTCGACGCTCGGCAACACCGCGCGTTCCATCTCGGTCGCGCTGGGGATCGGCACGTCTGCGGCCGCAACGCGTTGGATCGGAGAATCGAGATAACCGAATGCCATCTCCTGAACGCTCGCCGCCAATTCGGCTCCGATGCCACACGTCAAATGCCCTTCTTCAACGATCACCAACGCCTGCGTTTTCGCCGCGGATTTCGCAACGGTTTCGCGGTCCAGCGGAGCGACACAACGAAGATCGACGATCTCCGCATCGATCCCTTCCTTCGCCAAAATCTCAGCGGCTTGCAGCGAGAGTGAGACCATGTACGAGTTCGCGCAGAGCGTGATGTCTTTGCCGGAGCGGACGATGTTCGCTTTGCCCAACGGAATGAATTCTTCCGTCGTTGGGACAGGCCCGACCGTTCCGTACAGCGCTTTGTGTTCAACGAAAATGACCGGGTCGTCAGAGAGCAACGCGGTCTTCAACAGCCCCTTTGCATCGCGCGGACTCCACGGCGTGACGACGCGCAAGCCGGGGAATTTCATCAGCAGCGAATCGAGGCATTGGCTATGCGTCGCGCCATAGCCACGGTAGCCGCCCATCGGTGTGCGCAGCACAAACGACGCGTTCATCTGGCCGTTATAAATGTAGTGGAACTTCGCCGCGTGATTGGCAAGTTGATCGAGCGCCAGCAGGATGAAATCCATGAACATGATTTCGCCGATGGGACGCACACCGCCCAGCGCCGCCCCCAAACACATCCCCGTGATCGTCGCCTCGCTGATCGGCGTGTTGAC
>JANXLS010000283.1 GCA_025355035.1 Planctomycetota bacterium
GACATTGAACCGGCGCGCCAGGAAGGGCGCGCCGGTCGCAAAGGTTGTTTTTTTCAGCAGCCTGCTAGTAGTTGCTGCCCGACACCCAGAAGCGCACATAGCGGGTTTCGTAGCGCGCCGGGACAAAGTAGCTGCGGTAGTAGCCGGGGGTGACCAAGACTTGCGAGTAATTGCCGCAGTAATAAATGGAGCGGTAAACGGGCGCGCACCAGACGTTCTCGGTGTGAGCGGCGCAGACCAGGACCTGCGTGACGCGTGATTCGTAGTGGCCGCAATAGTCGTCGGCTCGAATTTCATTCGGAACGGCGCAGAAGGTGAAGGCGAGAACCAGAGCGGCCGGGCTGAAGCGGGTGAGAGCGTTGGTGAACATGATCGTATTTCCTTTCGGGTATGGGGTTGAGTTTCACTCGGAACGTTGGACCCTCAAGCGGGGTCTTTCTTCGTCCTTCGCCCATGTAACGAAAGCAAAAACTGAATCTTCCGATATTCTGAAATATTTTTAAAAGAAAATAGGAAAGACTCTTTATGGAGCACCGCATCACGGGCATATTCACTCGTGGCGGGATCGTTTGCATAGTTTAAAACAGTTCCACACAACGGAGTCGTTTAATTATTCATTCCTTTTTTTGTTCCAACGGGTTCGTTGCCGGCGTAAGGAGTTTTGTCAAAGGTTGAACCGTCTCCCAGCACACGAGGGTCTTTGGCTTCGGTCAGGATCTTGTGGAGGCGGGCGGAGAGTTCCTTCTTGATTTCTTCATAGGCCGTTTCACCCGCGACGTTCTTCGTCTGCTCTGGATCAGTGCGCAGATCGTAGAGTTCGTCGGCCGGGCGCTTGGCGAAAGCGTAATCGTAGTACCATTTCCATTCCACTTCACCGAATTTACTAACGAGCCACGCTTTTGTTGGGCTGGCGTCCATGTCGGCAAAGGCGGCGTAGGTATCTTCTTCAAGCGATTTGAGCGAGGGCATGTCTGCTTTGCTCATGAATTTCGGGCTGCCCATGGGCCAGCGTTCCGGCGCGAAATTGCGGATGTAGAGAAAGTCCTGCGTTCGGATCGCTCGGTGCGGATAGGGAAGGTTGCCTTCGCGCGCGGCTCCGACGTGGCGCTCGCGGCCGGTCACGACCCACGTTCGATCGCTGTTGACGAGTCCCGATTTCTCAGAGTGCAGCACGTCGACAATGCTGCGACCGGTCATCGATTCGTTGGGTTTGACGCCGCCGATTTCGAGGAACGTGGGGCAGAGGTCCATCAGGTTGACGAAGTCATCGACGATGCGACCGGCTTTGATGCCGGGACCGCGCGCGATGAGTGCCACACCTGTTCCGAAATCGTAAAGATTGCATTTGCCGCCCGGGACGCCGGGCATGCCGTGGTCTCCGGCGATGACAACGACCGTGTTTTCAAGCTCACCGATGTCTTCCAGCTTCTTCAACAGCACGCCGACACCGGCGTCCCATGCTTGGATTTCGCCCATGTAATCGGTGTAGTCGGCGCGGATTTCATCGACGTCGGGATGAAACTTTGGGAGCTTGCCTTTCAATGAATCAGGCTCGATTCCCCAGAGCGCTTTGCCCGATCCTTTTTCGTATCGGCGATGTGTGAGCGTGGGGCCAAACCAGAAGCAGAAAGGCTGGTCGGGTTTGCGATCGGCGAGGAACGTGTCGAAATTACCGCGCACTTGCGCGAGGATTTTGGCTTTGGCGGCTTCGAACGTCATGCCCTCTTTCACGAGCTTCGTTGCGTTGGATCCAAAGCGATTAAAGTCGCGGCCGGATTTTTCGTAGGCGTATTTTTGACCGCCATAAGGAGCGTCGGCGGGTGTGCCGGGGCTCCACACTTTGTAGCTCTTGCCGATGTGATAGCCCGCGGCGTGAAGCATCAACGGGTACGACGGAATGGTAGAATCCCAGACAGCTCCATTTAAAATCGCGCCGCGACCGGTGCGAAAAAAATATTGGCCGGAGAGGAGCGAACTGCGGCAGGGCGTGCAGCTCGGCGCGGTGACGAATGCGTTTTTAAACAGAACGCCCTGATGCGCGATGCGATCAATGTTCGGCGTTTTGATCACGTCGTTGAGCGTCGGACGACCATCGATCCCAGCATAGACGCCCGCGTAACGGCCCCAATCATCGGCGAAACAGAAAAGGATGTTGGGACGCTTGGTGTCGGCGGCAATGGCGCTTCCGAAAAAAGCGAGGAACGCGCACAGGGCGGGAAGGAGTTTCTTCATGGATACTTTTCCAATTGAGTTCTGTTGGCTTTGACTACCCCGTCCGCTGCAATGCCGCCGATCAAAACGATGGGCTATTCGGGCAACCACGGCTCGGGGGAAATCAGGCTCGGGCGATCCATGATTATTCCCGTGAGCAATTCGGCTGATGCGGGAGCCAGCGTCAGGCCGTTGCGATAGTGTCCGGCGCTGATGAAGAGATTTTTCGCGCCAGGAATCGGGCCGATCAATGGGTGGCGGCCTTTCATGCCGGGGCGCAATCCAGCCCACGTTTTGATCGGTTTGATCGTCTTCAAAGCGGGCAGAATGGAGTGTGCGAAGCGTTCGAGTTCCGCGGTGCCTTCGACCGTGATCGATTTATCGAAACCGGCTTTTTCGTGTGTTGCACCGACGAGCAGAACACCGTCTTCGCGCGGGACGAAGTAGTGGTTGCGTTCGCAGATCAAGCGCGTCGCGAGTTTCGGTCGCGTTTCGTAACAGAGCAATTGCCCGCGGACGGGCGCAACTTTTTTCAGCGCTGGAACGCGATCCGTCACGAAGGCGAATTGGCCGGCCCATGCTCCGGAGCAGATGGCCACACGGCCCGCGCGAATGGCTTCGCCGCTGGTCGTGACGACGCCCTGCACGGATTGAGTGACGGTGTCGAAGATGAAATCCGCGACGCTGGTGTTCGTGCGCACTTCGCTGCCGCGTTTTCGGATGGATGTTTCAAGCGCTCGGGTGAACCATGGATTACGAATTTGCGCTTCGTTCGAAAAATGGATGGCTCCCAACACGTCGGGCGCGAGATTGGGCTCAAGCCGCCGCGTTTCGTGGGCGTCGATCCATCGTGCCGGAACGCCGCGCGCGGAACAGAGGGCGATCCATTCGGCGGTGCTGTCTTTGGAGATGGTGCTCTTGTCGCCGCCGCCCGACGTTTCTTCTTCCGCGAGTTCGGGCGGCATGGCGGTTGGCGCGGGTTGAGCGCGGGAGAGTTCCAGCGCTCCGCAAACACGATAGCCCGTGTCGACGCCGGTCTCTTCTTTCAACCGCGCGGCCCATTCGGCGTGAAGCCGAACGCTGCGCAACGCGAGGTCGTAATAGTCAGGCTTCGATGTGTCGCGTTTGAGGCGCGGACGGCAGGTGAGCATCCCGGCACCGGCCCAGGAGCTTTCTTGCGCGATGCCGCTTTTGTCGATGACGAGTACGCTCAGACCCGCACGCAGGCACTCATC
Organism: Planctomycetota bacterium; assembly: GCA_025355035.1. Classification (GTDB taxonomy): domain Bacteria; phylum Planctomycetota; class SZUA-567; order H5-PLA8; family H5-PLA8; genus JANXLS01. The sequence goes on from JANXLS010000283.1 coordinate 3,447, forward strand.
GGCGAGGCTGAGTCCGATGGCTCCGGAACCGACGATCAACAGATCCTTTTGATTGGGCATTTTAAAAATCTCAAACTCGTTTTGCTTCGTCCAGACATTCAAAAAGCACACGTTCGAGCAGAGCCATTTCGTCCAGCGTGATTGTCAGAGGCGGAACTGCGAGGATTAGGTTTCCGATGGCTCGGATGTTGACGCCGCGTGCCCGGGCGGCGAGGACGATTTTGTGGCCGGCACGTTCGGACCATTCGTAATCCGCTCCGGGCGCTTGCTGGATTTCGAAGCCGGCCATCAGGCCGCGTCCGCGGACATTTCCGACGTGCGGATGCAGTCTCAATTTTTCGAGCATCGCCCAGAGTGCCGGGATCGTTTCTGTTCGGACAGTTTCCAAAAATCCCGGCCGCGTCAGTTCCTTCAATGCGGCCAATGCGGCAGCGCATCCGAGCGCTGAACCGGTGAACGTGTGGCCGTGAAAGAATGTTTTGCGCTCGCCGAACGATCCGCGAAACGCATCGTAAATTTCGCCGGAGGCAACGATCGCGGAGAGCGGCAACAGACCACCGGTCAGACCTTTGGCGAGACAAAGAATATCCGGCCGCAAATGCGTCTGTGCATCGATTTGCTCGAATGCGAAGAGCGTTCCGAGGCGGCCCATGCCGACGGCAACTTCATCGAAGATGACGAGGACGTTGTGTTTTTTCGCGGCGATCAGGACGCGTTCGATGTA
>JANXLS010000289.1 GCA_025355035.1 Planctomycetota bacterium
CGCGGTGAAGGCATCATCATCTCCGAACCCTCAGTCGTGGCTGTGATTCGCGATACGAACAAAGTCGTGATGTGTAATGGCGAATTGGCAGTCGGTGACGTGGCCAAGCGCATGATTGGAAAAACGCACTCCAAGATTCAAGCGATTCGTCCATTGAAAAACGGCGTGATTGCAGATTTCGAAATTACCGAAGCGCTGCTGACGTATTTCATTCGCAAGGCTCACGGTCGAAGCCGATTTATTCATCCGCGCGTGATTGTCGCTGTGCCGTCCGGAATTACGACTGTGGAAAAACGTGCCGTGATCAACTCGGCCGAACGCGCGGGTGCTCGCGACGTTCGATTGATCAAGGAACCGATGGCAGCAGCGCTGGGTGTGGGTTTGCCGGTGACCGAAGCGCGCGGATCGATGATCGTCGATATTGGCGGCGGCACGACGGAAGTCGCGATCATTTCGCTTTCCGACATTGTTCAAAGCGCGTCGTTGCGTTGCGCGGGCGATGAACTCAACAACTCGATCATCAAGCACATGAAAGAAGCGTATAATTTACAGATTGGCGAGCAGACGGCGGAGCGGATCAAGATCGAAGTTGGCAGCGCGTATCCGCTCGATGAAGAACTGATTCGCGAAGTCAAAGGGCAGGACACGCTGGCCGGATTGCCGCGCGTCGTCACGATCCGCAGCGAGGAAATCCGCGAGGCGATGCACGACCCGCTGGAGCAGATTTTGAAAGCGATTAAGAACACGTTGGAGCGCACGCCGCCGGAATTGGCGTCGGACCTGTTGGATACGGGAATCACACTCGCGGGTGGCGGTGCCTTGCTGCGCGGTATCGATAAAATGTTGGCGCGCGAAACGGGACTGCCCGTACGAAAGTCGGACGATCCACTCACGGCGGTTGCGCGCGGAACCGGCGTGGTGCTCGATCAGATCGACCAATTGTGGACGGTGCTCGAAGACGGTCGCGAACTGGCGTAACAACTGAGATCGCTCGTTTCCTTAACCTTCCATTCACGACGGATTGCGCTGCAACTTTCCGCGCTTGTCAATCAGCCTTCGATTGGTTATATAATCTCGTTCCGCGCGCGTTGCGTTTCACCTTCATGCTTCACCCGCGCCCATAGCACAATGGATAGTGTATAGGCCTCCGAAGCCTGTGATGCAGGTTCGAATCCTGCTGGGCGCAGATTCATATATCATGCGAGAATTACCCAATTACCGATACGACCCGTGGCGATTCT